>JBAYRG010000071.1:0-11401 GCA_041676805.1 Proteiniphilum sp. | reverse complement strand
TTCCGCCCCGGCGGTAATTTTAGGAAAACCATGGAGAAAAATGGATATACCTATACCCACTCTTAATACTAACCAACCCAATTGTAATAAATTTTTTTTCTTCATATAATTATTTAAATTAGAAATAAGAAGTTAGAATTTTCTTAGAAGCGAGAGCAGAAGCAAATTCGTTTGCATTTTGCCGAGTGACGACAGAAAATGGACGAAGTCAAATAAGAAATAAGAAGTTGGAAGTTGGAATTGAAAATCGTCATAAACAAATCCTAAATATTTTACACTCTTCATCCTCCTTCATTCTTCATTCTTCATTCTTCAATCTCTACTAATCTCTCTTTATTCTTTATTCTTTATTCTTTATTCTTTATTCTTTATTCTTTATTCTTTATTCTTTATTCTTCACTCTTTACTCTTTACTCTTTACTCTTTACTTTTAACAGCCAACTAAACCATCTAATACTATCAATTGTTTATCTTTGCATGATAAATATTATTGATATGTCTACTTTTGCGCCCTTTGCTAAACCGATGTACGTAATGCTTAAACCTGTAGGTTCTAAGTGTAATCTCGACTGCGACTACTGTTATTATTTGGAAAAAGCGGTCCTTTACGGCAGGAAAAACCAGGTAATGAGCGAAGAACTCCTCGAACGGTTTATCCAACAATACATAGAATCCCAGACCATGCCCCAGGTAATGTTCACCTGGCATGGCGGTGAAACACTGATGCGGCCCCTCTCCTTCTATAAAAAAGCAGTGGAACTGCAAAAAAGATATGCGGGCGGGCGGCAGATTGACAATTCCATCCAGACCAATGGTACGTTGCTTAACGACGAATGGTGCGCTTTCTTTAAAGAGAACAATTTCCTGGTGGGAATATCGATCGATGGGCCACAGGAATTCCATGATGAGTACCGTCGCGATAAAATGGGCAGGCCTTCATTCCACCGCGTCATGAAAGGGATACAACTCCTGCAAAAACATGGTGTGGAATACAATTGTATGGCAGTAGTCAACGATTACAATGTGGATTATCCTTTGGAGTTCTACCGATTCTTCAAAGAGATCGGATGCCAGTTTGTGCAATTCACTCCGATTGTGGAGCGCTTACGCAAAAACAACCCTGAGATGAAACTGGCTACCGCGCAAGAGAAAGAGGAAGAGGTGGAACTAGCCCCTTTCACGGTAGATGCAGGAAAATGGGGTGATTTCCTCTGCGCCATTTTCGATGAATGGGTAAAACAGGATGTAGGGAAAATATTTATCCAGATCTTCGACTCCACCCTGGCCAACTGGGTAGGCGAACAACCCAGTGTATGCACCATGGCCAGGACCTGTGGACACGCGGGTGTCATGGAATTCAATGGTGATCTCTATTCATGCGACCACTTCGTCTTTCCTGAATACCGGTTAGGAAACATTTACAGCAGGACACTCACCTCCATGATGTATTCCGATGAACAGTTGAAATTCGGTAATGATAAATTCGACAAACTCCCGCGACAATGCCGTGAATGCGACATGCTTTTTGCCTGCTACGGCGAATGTCCCAAGAACAGGTTTATCAAGGACAAGTATGGCAACGAAGGATTAAACTATCTCAGCAAAGGATATTACAAATTTTTCTCTCATGTGGCACCCTATATGGATTTCATGAAACGTGAGCTTCTGGCTAAACGTCCGCCCGCCAATGTGATGGAATGGATAAAAAAAGGTAGTTAGGGGGTTGGCTGCCTGAGTGGAAGCGAGAGAAAGGGAGAGAGTGAAGAAGGGAGAGAATAAAAAAACCGGATTATTGAAAGTAATCCGGTTTTTTAAAATATTTATTTCAGCTGTCAATTATCTCCCTTTCTGGCAGAATAGCTGATCTTCAATGCATAAGCCTGTCTCAACGCCTGTTTCACTTCAGTAATATACTGCATGCGCGTATCTTCGTCCGCTTTGATGGAGACAGTCATTAGCGGCTGATCATTTTCATTCATACTGGCCTTCTCTTGTGCGATATAATCCTGTATCTCACCCACCTGAGCAAACCTGTCGTTCAGCTGCATTTGGGTACCGGTACCCAGTCTCGCATCTGTGGGAGGACCAATATTAATATAGGTCACCAGCGACTTTTTCTCTAACTTCTGTACTTCTGAAGCGGTCGGAATATGCACTTTCACCATCAAAGTTTCTGAACGCATGGTAGTGGTAACCATAAAGAAAAACAAGATGGCGAAAACAATATCAGGCATGGATGCCGTATTCATTTCGGGCATCTCTCTCTTACCACTTTTATTAAATTTTCCCATTTCTATTCTCCTCCTCCATAATTTTTAGGTTCTGCCTCAGAGATACGTTGAGGATAGAGTTTGTTGATCTGATCTTTTTGCTCATCCGTCAACTCACTGTAAGAGCTATTGAAATACTTTCTTGCGCCCTCTTCCCTCAACTCATTGTATGCCCTCACCACCTCGTTCTGTACAGCGATATATGCTTTATAACTGGTAGTAGCATCATTCTGTATAGAAACCACATGGGCGGCAGTAACGGGAACAACTCCGATAGGAGCTCCGAAATCCTGCTCTTCCAGTTCAGGTAAATCAAGACTGTTAGAGGTGTTCAACACAAACTCCTTCACTCTATCTTTCAACGCCACCTTTCCTCCTACTTCTCCCCTCAACTCAGCTTCATTGGCATACCACTCCGTACTATGCTGGTTTGCCGCCATGGTCTCGTTCTGGGAATTTACCAGAACCACCAGCAGATTCCTGCGTTGCACATCCACCGACGTTTGTTCTTCTGTCTGTGGAGGCGGGGGTAGTCGACGCGCCAAACCCGAGTCGACATCCATGTTCGAAACAAGTAAGAAAAAGGTCAGCAAAAGGAATGAGACGTCAGCCATTGAACTTGCGTTAAGTCCCGGCACTTTTCTACTTGACTTTGCCATAAAAAAACCTTTCTTTAAATTGACCTTTGATCGGGTCGATTATTTTTTTCTTCCTCCGACCAATGGTAAGATAATCATTGTCAAGACTGTTACTGCAAACATGACATACATGCTGTATAGCCACATATCCGTCATTTTCAAAATTGGCGGACGATTGTCACTCCCCTCGTATCCGGGAATATTCAAGAGTGTTCCGTCACCAATCATATAAGTAATCAACAGCAATGCTGCCAGACCCACAAGAGCCAGGAATCCACCCAAAGCTTTCTTCGGGTTTTCTTTCAATTGCGTCAACGAGGAGAGTATCACAAATAGTACCCATACGACTATCGTAATAGCCAGGAGCACATAGGCCCAATACAACAAAAGGTCTGTAAACTTAGGCTGGCTCATATCGGCGACAAGTTTCTCATGCTCTGAGACTTGTCCTCCCAGATAGAACAACCCCAACACTACAAGAGATATCAATACTCCTATATAAAGGGTAAATCTGGAAGTTCTGCTTATTTTTGTTACAGCCATAATGATTACAAGTTTTTGTATTTAACGTTATATTTGATCACCTGATCAAGGAAAGAGATAGAAGCATCTTCCATTTTATTGAGGATACCTTCCATCTTGGAAAGGATGTAGTTGTAAATGATCTGGAGGATAATAGCCACGATCAAACCACCCACGGTAGTAATCAACGCCACCTTCATACCGCCGGCCACAATCGTCGGGCTCATGTCACCTGCTCTCTGGATATCGTCGAAAGCCATCACCATACCTACTACCGTTCCCAAGAATCCGAGGGAGGGGGCAATAGCGATAAAGAGAGTGATCCAGGAGAGGTTCCTTTCAAGCAAACCCGACTGTACACCGCCATAAGAAACGATAGAGCGTTCCACCGCGTCGGGTCCCTGGTCGAGACGGAGCAATCCCTGATACACAATAGATGCGACAGGACCTCTTGTATTGCGTGCAATATCTTTTGCTGCTTCCACGTCACCTCTGTCGAGTGCATCGCCTACCTTATTCAGGAAAGGATCAGGATTCACATCTGCAAGACTCAGGTAGATAATCCTTTCGAGACAGAAAGCCAAACCCAGAATCAAACAGATAGCAATCAAACTCATAAAGCCTGCTCCACCCTCAATAAATTTAACTTTCAACGCTTGGTGGAAACCACCTGCTGATTCCTGAACGGCAGCCTGACTTGTCACCGAAGTAACGGCAACTTGTTCTGTTTCTCCAGCAGTATCTTGCGCCAAAAGAACCGACGACAATCCTACGGACATCATTCCGAAGATCGCTAAAATTGCAAATAACTTTTTCATTGTGTGTTCAATTTTTTGATTAATGATCTTTACTTGTTTTGTTTTTAATATTTAAAATTTCAGTTTTTCTGTCTATATCTTAAGTGACTTTTTTCTTTTACTTTAGATGCGGAGAGAGCGGGATTCGAACCCGCGATACACTTTTGGCGTATACACGCTTTCCAGGCGTGCCTCTTCAACCACTCGAGCATCTCTCCCTAAAGAGTATGGAGATCTCTTCTGAAAGAGATTTTTCTGAAAACGGGTGCAAATTACAAAAAATATTTCATTCCCGCTCCATTCAAGAAACAAAATTACAGAATTTATCAAATATATACTACTTCTATCCCGATAATTTTAATAAAAACCCATTTTCACGATTAGGGTTGGGTGATAAGAGAGCTGCTTAATCGCCCAATTTGAATAATTTATCGGCATTTCGGGTAGTAACCAGCGCGACCCATTCCGGGCTCTGATGCCATATCCCGGCCAGCTGCGCGGTAATGTATGACAAATAGGCCGATTCATTCCTTTTTCCTCTGTAAGGCACCGGTGCCAGGTAGGGTGAATCGGTTTCAAGCACTACCCGGCTGAGAGGGCAATACTTCAGCGTTTCAGCCAAACCGGAGTTTTTGAAAGTCACTACTCCATTGATCCCAACCAGGAAGTTATCCAGCTCTAATATAGCATCCAGTTCCGCTTTCGTACCGCCAAAGCTATGGAATACACCTCTCAGCAATGGCGCTCCCACCCTTCGAATGCTTTCAATCACTTCTTCGGCGGCATTCCTGAAATGGATCGACACGGGCAAATCTTTTTCGATACTCCACTTCAATTGCTCTTCAAAGGCGCTTATCTGCGCTTCCCGCAACGAAGTATCCCAATAGAGGTCGATACCTATCTCACCCACCGCCACACACTCCGTCGTGTCCAACTCGCGCCGGATCGGCGCTAACTGCCGCTGCCAATCCTTTCCCACACTGGTAGGATGAAGTCCCATCATAGGATAAAAAAAATCGGGATAATCCAACACACATTGCTTCAGTAAAGGTATAGAAGCAAGATCAATATTGGGTAGCAACACTTTCTCCACTCCCACTTTCTTAGCCCGCAGCACCACCTCATCCAGGTCACTTTCAAATTCTTCAGCGAACAGATGGGCGTGGGTGTCAATAATCTTCATTCCGCGACCTCTCCTTTTCTATAATAATAGATGATACCATAGGAGCGATTATGGTCAAGCCGTCGCTCGGGTGGCAAGTTGCTGCTATGCTTTTCCACCTCTTCCCATATCTCCAGGATGATCTTATCCACCCTCTCACGGTAAGCGGTAACCTCTTGGAGAACACGGGAAGTAGCTTTCTGATGTAGTTTCTGGGTCTGGTATCCTTCTTTAAAAAGGGTAAACATCACCTTCACCTTGGCAATGGAAGGATTATAAATAGGCACCCCTCCCTGCGAGGTGCGGACATGCTCACCATCGATAATCTTCTGGCCCCACTCCAATAGTTGCTCGTTAGAGGTCAAATCGGGAACAACCATATTGGCTTTCTCCAATCCATACAGTGCCAGATGCCCTTCTTTTATTTCGGAGCGTATCACGCACATATATAACACTTGTATAAAATGGGAAATATAGACACGGGCATTTTTTATTTTCCCGGCAAAAGATTTACCCGCCTTCACCTGTGTCTCATACAACTGTTGGTAACGGACGGTCAAATGCTCGAAATGGGCCAATACGCTCTTGGCCTCATCAAGAGCTCCCGTGGAGAATGAGAGCTGTTGAAAGTCGGTATCGGCCGCTTTATCCACTGCCGATCTCAAGGCTCGGATACGGGCGCTGTCTGTATTTGGTAATCTGCGATAGGGCATATGACTCGTAGGGGCTATTTCTCTCTGTACATCAGATTCTCCGACAAAGAGACCAGGTCTCTTTTATGATCGTCGGGGATATTGACCAATGACAGGCAATCAAGTGATGCAAGATAGTACTTTTCAATAAGATTTTCAACAGTAAATTTCAGATTTAATTCATCATAGATATTTTTAACAAAACTGATTTTCTCGTCGGGATCATATTCGGTAGCCGTCAACCATCGGTATAGTTCCTTTTTCTGCTCTTGGCTTGCACTCTTTAAACACCTGATCAACAGAAAGGTCTTCTTATTAGATAAAATGTCACCTCCTATCTTTTTGCCAAATGTCTCAGGATTACCATATACATCCAACAGGTCGTCTTTGAGTTGAAATGCCAGGCCTATATTGATGCCAAATTGATACAGCAGATCGGCATCCTCAGGCGGCGCACCGGCAATGATGGCACCGATTTTCAAGGCGCAGCCAATGAGTACTGCGGTTTTGAGGCGTATCATCTCGATATATTCATCTTCTGTCACATCGAGACGCTGTTCAAAATCCATATCATATTGCTGCCCCTCACATATTTTCATAGCTGTAGTGGTGAACAGCCCTAAAATATCAGGCAGCAGGTCCGGAGAAACTCTCGCGATATATCTGTATGCTTCAATGACCAAAGCGTCACCCGACAGGATCGCGCTATTTGCGCTCCATTTTTTGTGTACTGTCGGATAGCTCCGCCTCAAATCGGCATTGTCCATCAGATCGTCATGCACTAACGAGAAATTATGAAATATCTCCACTGCCAATGCGGCATCAATCACCTCCTCCCCACTTTTACCAAAAAGATCGGCCGCCATCAATGTCAATAACGGTCTGAGCCGCTTTCCACCCATCGACAGCATATACTCGGCGGGAATAAAAAGTGTCCGCGGTTGATAATCTTTCAGTACATTCCTGATGGAATCAGCAATGAGTTTTTCAAAAACTGATATCTTATGCTTCATTACGGCCGGCATCAGCAAAAAAGCTGCTTTTGGGATCCCAAAAGCAGCTTTTTTTAAATTTTTATCATTATTTTAGTTCTGCAAGCGGAATACTACCGGCAGTGTAAATCGAACACGTACCGCGGATCCACGTTGTTTCCCGGGCTTCCAGCGAGGCATCTGCTGGATCACACGGATAGCCTCCCTGTCAAGCGAGGGGTCTTGTCCCCGTACCACCTGTACGTCTGTGATGCTACCATCCCGTTCTACCACAAAGTTACAAATCACACGACCTTGGATACCATTTTCCTGTGCAATGACCGGATATTTGATATTGTCGCTCAAGAACTTCATCATGGCTGCTTGTCCTCCGGGAAATTCCGGTTGCTCTTCCACCACAACGAAAATCTCTTCTGTCACCTCTTCTTGTTTGGGTTTGGGGGGTGGAGGTGGAATATAAACTTCGGTTTGTCTCTGGGATTGGTCGTCTTCCGACTTTATCTCCATTCTGGTTTCCACTTTCTCTTCTACCACCTCGATAATTTCGGGTGTTTCCGGTTCTGGTGGAGGAGGAGGTGGAGGAGGAGGTGGCTCACGACGAGTGATCTCGATTTCCTCTTCGGCCAAAACATCGGCAACCAAGACGGTCTCGTCCAGTTTTCGAGTTTCAGTCGACCATTCAAAAGCGAAGAAAAGGATAGATACACCGAGCACCAACCCCATCAGGATGTAGGTGTTCCGCTGTCTTTCCAGGTTCGCTTTTGGCGATTTTTTTACTTCATCTTTGTTCATTGTGAATCTTTTTTTTGTCTACTGCTTTTTTCTTTTTCACTCTGTTTAAATACAAAAATAGCTATTTTTTTCTTCCACACCGCAATTTACAAAGAAAATTGCGAAAAAAAGCGCTTTTTAATTTCTTTAATTGGGTTTATCAACTTTTTCACATTCCTGTGACAATCTCTTCACGGTGTCCACACTCTCTCTAAAGTGCTTCACCCTTTAATACTATGACAGCAGATACTTTCCGGGGTTTAATGAAACCGCTTTATTTCACCTTGTATATATCTTTCAGGTTTCTGCCATATCCATCATAATCCAATCCATACCCCACAATAAAGTCATTAGGGATTTCGAGTGCCACATAGTCGATATGTAGCTTCTGCCGTAATGCAGCCGGCTTAAAGAGCAAAGTGGCCACTTTTATCTCCAAGGGGTTATATTTCTCCAACTCCTTCTTGAGGGCGACCATCGTATTTCCACTATCCACAATATCCTCCACAATCACCACATTACGTCCTTCGATGCTTTCATTCAAGCCCAGCACCTCCTCCACCTTGTTGGTAGTAGCTGTGCCATGATAGGAGGCGAGACGCACAAATGTGATCTCACTGGGGATGGAAACCTCTTTCATCAGCTCTCCGGCAAACATAAAAGCACCGTTGAGCACAGCCAGAAAAATCGGATTCTTTCCCTTCAGATCTGAGTCTATCTGTTTGGCAATCCGCTTTATTCCCTGTTCAATAATCTCTTGTCCGATAAACAAATCAAACTGTTTATCCTTGATTGTTATCACTTCTTTCACTATTCCGGGTTTTTAAAGCGTCAAAATTACTACTTTTTATGATTGTACGAAACTTTTTTCCATAAGAAGTATGCTACAGATAGAAATCTTTCACCAGAGCCCCGAATTCACCGGTATAGCGATGCCTGGAGGTTTCTATTACAAGAGACTCCGGTCCGGTTCTTTCCTCCGGCCTGTCTCTTACCAGCGGCATCAATGCCAGTTCAATCAATAACCGTTTCGGTTCGCTATTCGGCAAAGGATATACAACGGTTTTCCGTTTCGGATGAAATGCATATTTCTCACACAATCGGTTCAACGCATCACTCTTGTCGTAAGGTAGGATAAGGGAGAGCATTCCATGGTCTTTCAGGCAATTCCGGGCAGACAACAACAACTCATCCAGGGTCAACGAAACCGAATGCCTGGCTTTTGCACGTCCTTTATCCGGTGGTAAAAGAGAATCGGAAAAGTAAGGAGGATTGGAGACAATCAGGTCAAAGCGCTTCGGACAATACCGGACATAGTGCCGGAAATCCGATAATTCCACGGCAATTCTGTCAGCAAAGGGAGAATTGCCTATATTCTCCTTTGCCTGTTCTACGGCCTGCTCATCCAGGTCAATAGCGACCACCCTTGCCTGCGGGTTGCGTTGCGCTACCATCAATGCGACAAGGCCGGTACCTGTGCCCACATCCAACACTTCTACCGCATTATCCACCCTCGTCCATGCGCCAAGTAGCACCCCGTCAGTCCCGACTTTCATCGCGCACTTATCGTGGAAAACAGTGAATTGTTTGAATCGAAAATAGGGATTACTCATAAATCGATGTGATGATCCCGACGAGTCGGGACAGGTAGTGATGATCCTGAACTTCGGGAAGTAGCGATAATAATCGGACGATACATTAATTGATAATTAGTAATTAGTAATTAGTAATTAGTAATTGGTAATTGACAATTGATAATTCCACAGAACTTTGGCACGGATTTTGATCAATATCATTCAATACAAAACTCAAAACAAAAGTACGCATTTTTCTGTTCTGAACAGAGAGAGACAAATACAATGATGAATCCATTCAAAAAACATATGACCCCTGAAGAGTACCCCGAAACAAATGTAATATCCTTTATTACCAGCGATTTTGTGGACGGGAATCAGGAGATAGACGAGTCCCGGTTAGGAGAGACCCTCCCCCTGCTCCCATTACGCAATACGATTGTTTTTCCGGGAAGCACGCTGCCCATATCGGTAGGACGGAAAAAATCGCTGGATCTGATTAAATCGCTTGGCAAGAAGCAAAAATATATCGGGTTGGTATGTCAGAAAGACTCTACCGTGGATGATCCGGAGGAGAGCGATCTCTATCCGATCGGCGTGATTGCCGAAGTGATCCGCGTGATTGAATTGGGGGACAACAACCTCAGCATCATCGTACAGGCAAGGAAGCGGTTTGAGTGGCAGCAGATCGTCCAGACCGAACCTTATATGAAGGCAACCTTCAAGATAAGGGAGTATCTGAGAGCATCGAAAGAGGACAAGGAGTTCAATGCAATCCTCGACTCCATCCGCGAGTCGCTGCTCCATATGCTCCACATGTTGGGCGAGCCGCCCAGGGAGTTGGTGCAGACCCTCAGCAGTGACGCTTTTTCCGATATGCTGATCAGCTACAGCGGCACCAACCTGCCTATCGAAGGGCATGAGAAGCAGGAATTGCTGAGCATCAACGACGAGAAAGAACAGGCCTACCGCTTGCTGATGATACTCAACCGCGAGTCGCAGGTGCTGGAGTTGAAGATGAATATCCAGATGAAGACCCGTGAAGACCTGAACCAACAGCAGAAAGAATATTTCCTCCAGCAGCAGATCAAAACTATCCAGGAAGAACTGGGAGGAAACACCCAACAGATAGAGATCAATGAGTTCCGGAAAAAGGCGAAAGAGAAGAAATGGAACGATGAGGTGGCGAAAACATTTGAGAAAGAGGTGCAGAAGCTGGAGCGGTTAAACCCGCAATCGCCGGACTATTCAGTACAGTTCGGGTATCTGCAGACCATCCTCGAACTGCCATGGGGTGTCTACACCAAAGACAACTTCAACCTGAAGAATGCCCAGAAGGTGCTCGACAAGGATCATTTCGGCATGGAGAAAGTGAAGGAGCGGATCATTGAACACCTCGCCGTGTTGAAACTGAAGGGCGACCTGAAATCCCCCATCCTTTGCCTTTACGGGCCTCCCGGAGTAGGTAAGACCTCTTTGGGGAAATCCATCGCCGAAGCGCTCAGCCGCAAATACGTACGTGTTTCACTGGGCGGACTCCATGATGAAGCCGAAATACGGGGGCACCGCCGTACCTATATCGGTGCCATCCCGGGCAGGATCATCCAGAATATACAAAAGGCAGGCTCCTCCAATCCCGTTTTCGTACTCGATGAAGTGGACAAGATAGGCAATGATTTCAGGGGGGATCCCTCTTCGGCACTGCTCGAAGTATTGGATCCGGAACAGAACTCGGCATTTCATGACAATTTTCTTTCAATAGATTACGACCTGTCGAAAGTGCTTTTCATTGCCACGGCGAACAATCTGAACTCCATCCCCCAGCCGCTGCTCGACCGGATGGAGCTGATCAACGTGGGAGGATATATCACCGAGGAGAAGATCGAGATCGCCCATCGCCATCTTATCCCCAAAGAGCTGCAGAACCACGGCATCAAAAAAGGTGCTTTCTCTATCTCCAAACCCACCCTGCAGAAGATCATA
>JBAYRG010000070.1:0-11409 GCA_041676805.1 Proteiniphilum sp. | reverse complement strand
TTCCTTTTTTTCCCCTCATACCGGCATTGTAAATATCAACTCCTCCGGTGCCTCCATTGTCGGTCATATATACGATCAACGTATTATCTTTTAATCCTCTTTCTTCCATCCAGTTATCCAGCCGTTCCATATTTCGGTCAATATTTCGAATCATCCCGAAGAAAGAAGCTGTAGAACTGTTGTCAACTTTATTCATATAAAAATTAAAATCCTGTGCAGGAGCATGGAATGGTCCGTGTGGTGCATTTAATGCAATATAGGCAAAGAATGGCTGTTTTTTGATTGCCATTTCATCCATCCACTCCATAGCTTTATTAAACCAAAGATTGGTACAATATTCTCCCGATTGTTTTATTTTCAGACTATCCAGATACCTTGTTTCATAATAATCGTTGTCATATTCGATTTCGGATAGGAGTCCCCATCCCTTATGCCAAATACATTTTTGAAATCCCCGATCCATTGGCCTGTCAGGGTAACTGTTGCCTAAATGCCATTTTCCGAATAATCCAGTTGCATAACCATTTTGGCTAAAAATTTCAGGCATAGTGGGAACATCTCTCCGTATAATATTTCTACCGGTCAAAACGGTCGCAGCTTTGTTATGAAAGGCATCGAGCCCGGTCATTAACTGTCCTCTTGTGGGGGTGGAAAGCGGAGAGACATGAAAATTGTCGAAACGGATACTCTCATCATAGAGTTTGTCCAATGCAGGAGTCTTTAGTACCGGATTTCCGTGACAAGAAAAATCTCCATATCCCTGATCATCGGATAATACAATAATTACATTGGGTCGTTCAACTATATTAATTGAGGGAATTTCAGATGGTTTCTCCTTTGCCCCAACGTATTGTATTCCTATATAAAATAATAACGACGATATAAAAAACTTCTTCATTTTGACCTGTAAATTATTTTCCTTCCGTTTTCATATTTAGTTTAACCCTTTCAATAATAGCGCTCATTTCGGCTACTTTTTCTGGCTTTTGTCCATACAAATTGTTTTGTTCCTTTCTATCTTCGGTCAGATTATATAATTGTGGCTGTAAACTGCTTGGGCCATTGGGATAGAATGTTTCACCCCAACCGCCTGGTTTTGCCGCTTCGATAAGTTTCCATCCTTCTGTAATTTCGACGAAAACACCACTCGCCCCGCCTGCAATAGTAAGTGATTTCCTTACCTGAGGCGCTTTAACATCGAATAAGTTGGACAAAAAGCTATAGCTGTCCTCACCTTCATTCTCTAAAAGCCTGTTATCAACGAGTTCAGCAAAAGTAGCAAGCAAATCACCTAAACATATTAAATTATCATTGATTGTTTTGGGATTTATGTGATTGGGCCATAAGGTGATAAAAGGTACCCGGAATCCACCCTCCCATGCATCGACTTTAAATCCCCGAAAATCACCTGCTGATTTGTGTCCGTAAGTGAGCCATCCATTCTTCCATATCATATTCCCATTTTCATTCACATATTCCGGGCTGTAATCATTAAAATAATCCTGATGGTAATTTTCATAGTTTCCTTCCTTATATCTATTCAGCCACACAACTGGATCTCCGGGGCGTGGTCCATTGTCAGAGGTAAAAATCAACAGTGTGTTTTCGTAAACTCCCTTTTCTTTCAAAGCCCTTACTATTTCTTTCACAGACCAATCCAATTCAGCAATAATATCTCCTCTCAATCCAGCTTTACTCTTACCCTTGGTGAAAGTGGGCAAACAAGGCCTATGAATGGCACTGGTCGGAAAATAGAGGAATAGCGGGGTTTCTCCGCGAATTGAAAAATGTTCGTGAATAGCATCCACTGCTTTATGCGTTATAATCTGGTTGACTGTTTTGATATTCCAATTAGGTGCTTTCAACGTACCGGCATAGTGGTCGTAGGGTATTTGTTCCTCAGAGGGAGCCTCTATAACCAGATCGTTTTCGATATAGACATAGGGATGCATATTGTTGGAACCTGCCATCCCAAAGAAATAATCAAATCCCCTCTCAACAGGCCCCCCTTTTACCGGTTTCGAAAAGTCGATATAGTTTTGTGCTTCCGGTGACCAGGAATTAAGAACAGATTCATCCGCATCATCGGGAGCATTTTCTTTTAATGCCCATTCAAATCCAAGGTGCCATTTTCCTACACAGGCAGTATAATACCCATTTTCTTTCAACAATGATGCGATGGTTTTACGTTCTTTTTCAATCAACGGTTTATCGAAATTTCTCAAAACCTCGTTTTTCAATCTTGTCCGCCAAGCGTATTGTCCTGTCAGGATACTGTACCTGGAGGGGCAGGATACCGAAGAGGATGCGTAAGCATTTGTAAAAAGCATCCCTTCTGTGGCGATTTGATCGATTGCCGGGGTTTCGATTTTCGTAGCACCGTAACACCCCAGGTCGCCATATCCCAAATCATCAGCAACAATCAGCACAATATTCGGTTTTTGCTGTTCTTTTCCAGCTTGCCCAGCAGAGTTGCAGGCAGTGAATACCATTGACAACCCAACGGTACTGAGCCTCCCTACCTGTTTAATTTTCAGTAAATTGAACTGTCTGAAAATATTGTTATTTATATATCGTTTTCTTATATTTTCCATTTCTGACATTCTATTTTTTTAGCTAATAAATCTCTTGATACATCTTTTTGTCATTCCTCATTCACGTTTGATATAGAGCAAAAAGTTTTAGAATCTACTCACAGAACTCGAAAGCCCCCACATCCGGTGCTTTTCCCTGTGGAATTTTAGTTTTACTAAAATCTGTTTTGTAACCCAACTCCAGTCCTCTTTCTATCGCCATACTTTTACCTGTAATGGAAAAGTCTTCTGGAATAGCATTCTCCCTGTAATTTAGAAAAAGTGGATTTCCGAAAATAGGCATGCTGCCCGGTCCTTCCTTTCCCATATTCAGGGTACCGGAAGCGGCATAGTAGAGGTTGTTTTCAATGATATTGTCGGGTTGTGCATTGCCATTTTTACCAACATTAAAAATGACGACATCATTTTCAACAACAATAATATTGTTACGGATAAAGTTTTTCGAATTTTGCTGTGTTATATTGAAAACACCCCAATCGTTCACATTTACTTTGCGTCTGATAATTGTATTGTTTTCAATACGGCATTCGGCACCGCACCACAGTGCGATAAATTGCTGGAAATCATCGCTGATGTTGTGATGTATTGCAAAATCGGTATATTTGGGATTTTGCTGCACATCGCTCCATGTAACTTCCAAAAATCCCTGACAATCCCTGGTGTAGTTATGGTGAATTGAAATATTCGATTTATTGATTCTCGCATCATCGATTTCGATAGCCCCTCCATCTGCACCGCCGCCGTAGCTGTTTGGTCCCCAACTGATACGGGGATCTATTACCTTATAGTTAAAAATCCTATTGTGACAAACTTCTTGGTAATCAGATCCGATCCATATTCCGATAGGTCCCCAATTCCATTCTTTCAGTACGCGGTTACAATCATGGATAAAGTTATTTTCAATCAAGGTATACCTACCGTAACTTTTAATGCCGACGCCACAATCGAATAGTTCATTGTTCCTGATAATACAGTATTCCGCTTGCTTATCGATATAAATAGCACCCAGTTCCCACATTGTAGTGAACCCACCAGTATTTTCTGGCAATTGTGCCGCTGTGTGATGACAATAAAGGTTCTCAACCACAATATAACTTCCCTGAATTCTTATGCAATTTCCGAAGTTGCCTTTTTTTTCATCGAAGACCGGGTTTGTAAAGGCCGGTGCGGGTAATTGGCTATCCCCGTAGTCAGAGAGGGTGATATGATTTAGAGAGTCTCCTGAATTGGTGATATACAAAGGACCGATAAAGGAAGCTCCTCTTTTGAAACGTACGGTATCTCCGGGATATAGCTGAGTCTTTTCAATTTTTTGTAATGTTTTCCATGGAAAATCTTCCGAGGTTCCTTCATTTATATTATTCCCTGATTCGGTGTCGACGTAATAAGTTGTATGCTTTTGTTTGCCTATTTCTTTCGAACAATTACCAAGAACAAAACAGATACCCAACCCAATGAGGATAAAAGTCACCATGCGGCAATAAATATTGGACCACCGCACAGAACTATGGATATGTTTTTGTTTCAGCATATATAATTTGTTCGAGATCTTAGTGAAGCCTTATTCGCAACTAAACCTATGATTTTGTAATCATGAATGATCTTGAGAGGTGAGTAACATTGGCTAAGTTACTCACCTCTGCAAAATTATTCGGGATTATTTTTCAGTGTTGGATAATGTCCGGCACTGAATTGCCATATAGAGGTGTCCCAATTTGCCGTATAGGGAGTAGCCGTTTGCATCTCGGCAGTTGTTTTACCCTCGGCCCGGTCCGTAACATCATTTGGAGGATACAAGTTTCCGCCTATTCCTCCCGCATAACCTTTACCTGATTCATAGAAACACTCTTTTACCGCCGTGAGATCAGTATGTGCGGTCAACCCATTCGAGGCAGCAATTCCTCCGTAATTTTGGTTCCCTGTACCTATAGTGGTAGCTGAGCCTACATTGTAGCAATACTCTATCGGCCTGGATTTCGCGTTGGTCATATTTCCCGCTATTCCACTGTTATTGACAGCAGTAGAAGTACCATATTCAATATCTCCTTTATTATAACAATTGTATATAGCTGCATTGTTATTCATTAAACCTGAAATGCCTCCACTATTAGTCCGAGTCGTAATTGAGCCGAGATTATAGCACTCTCTTATCACGGTGTTTCCCACAAGGGCGCCTATGATACCTCCTGTTCCTGATGTCGAGTTTACGGGAATGATAATGTTACCCCGGTTACTACACCATTTAATCTCTGCTCTGGTAGGATTGTTTACACGTCCAATAATACCACCTGTGACACTTGAGCCAGCGGAAGCAATATCCAGGTCACCATAATTATGACAGCTTGTTATATAGATATTCTGGCTATCTGTCGAGGTCAGGTTGGCTGCTATTCCTCCACTATTTCCTGTGGCACCAAGTATCTTACCGTAATTTTTACACAATATGATAGTAATGTTATCCCCTGTACAGGTACTTGCTATACCTCCCACATTGCTACCTCCCGGAGCTGTAATGTTTGCATGATTGATACAGTTTTCAATCAGAGTATTGGCAGTAACAACCGCAACTACACCGGCAACCACTCCACCGTTATTTCCCGTAATATCGGCACTGGCACCGCCTGAACCTTCAATAGTCAGATTTTTAATTATCGCCACTGAGTCAGCATTGATACCTCCAATTGCTCCAAAGAAGGCTTTATTTGTACCGCCGGAAACATATAGATTGCTTATTTTGAAATTGTTTCCATCGTAAATACCGGAGAAAGGATTGGTAACAGCATTGCCTATCGGATTCCAATCTCCATTCAAAGAAATATTATCCGTTTGTTTAAAAATAATTCCCGCATAATTATTGCCATTATTTACAGCTGTGCGTAAAGTGTTTAGATCGGTTAGACTGTTGATGGCAATGGGGCGTTCAGTTAGGCTGCCGCCAAAACGTTGGAAAGAAACATCCCAGTGCTCCACAAATGTAACCATACCTGCGGCATCAATTGTAATGACCGCGCCAATGTTAATACTTGGATTTCCATTGTACGTGAGCGAATTAACCAAATAATTGCCCGTAGATAATGATGGAATGAACTCAATTGTCGCACCTGAAATATCGGATGTAACGTCAACTACTAGATTTTGAGCTGTTCCTGAGGGATATGGCGAAATATTCATTACTGCTTCTCCCGTTGTGAGGGTGAAGTAATCGGATATGAATATTGTGGACATCGCTCCAGCGTTGATTTGTGTAATAGTAAGAGTTTTGATGAGATTATTATCTGTTGGGAAGTCGACTGATTTAACATGCAGAGTCGCCGTTCGTGTTGCGACATCATTATTTGCCTTTATATTAAGGGTTATACTTCCGCTACCGGTAAATGTACCTATGGGAGATATGATAGAAATCCAATCAGGTTCATCGCCAGAGACGATTTCGATAGAGGGGAGCCATTCGATGTTCGATGTTACTGTAATCATATAGCTGTCGTTGGCATTTGCGGAGATTACTTCAGTTCCTGTAGGCGAAATCTCTATTGTGGGTATGATGCCCGATTGTGTGATGGTAAGGGTTTTCTTGAGCCCCGGAATCTCAGTGGACGTTATGGATATAACAGCTTCCCTGGATTCTATACTACTATTTTCCAGTATGTTTATCTTAACCTCTCCCATACCTGTTACCGGATTTCCCGTAGGACCAGTTATACTGATCCATCCCTCAGTACCGGAATTGATCTGTAGTGAAGCAATCCACTCCACGTTTGAGGTTACGGTGATGATGTAGTTAGGATCGGCCGTCGAAGGAATGGTCACTATATCGGTAGGATCGATCATGATGGTTGGATCTGTCCCAATCTGATTAATAACGCATTTCTGTGGTGGAATAGAATTTGATGAACGGTCGGAAGAGGCAGTGAAAATGACCTCTATTGAGCGACTATTTCTCCCTTCATTGGCTTTGAGGTTGAAAATCGCCTCACCTTTTCCTTTTCCACTCATTGACATCAGGGTTATCCAATCATTGTCATTTCCTGAGGGAATAGATGTACTCCATGAGATATCGTCTGAGGCCTCGACGGGTATGGTATAACCGTCGGCGGCGGAGTTGATCTTGTTTAGTTGTGTTGGAACCGAGAACAAAGATTCGTATAATTCTTGTTCTGGTTTCTCTTTGTCACACGAACTGAACAGGATCAAACCGCATAAGATAAATGATTTCAGAATCCTTTTCATATCATTAATATTTTATTTTTTACTTGAAAGTTGGCTCTTCTAAGTTTTTAATTTCAAAATTGCCGTGTGTTATCCAATTCTCCTTTGTTAATTTTATACCGTTCAATTTTACATTGTCGAAGAGGAGATTTTTAAAGATATAATCTTCAGAGACACCCTCGATGTAGTTGTTAGATCCTTGTGCTTTATCCATCAGCACGGTCCAGTCCTTCATTATCAGGCCATCTACCATGGCAGGGGTTATTATTCCCGGAATAGGTTGTTCGGGTGAGATGCGCCATATTAGACGGACAGGGGTTTCTGTCACCAGGTCTTCAATAGTCAGGTTCTTCTGCCAACAGTTTGAGTTGGCAATGGCGTAACGGTTGCCTACAAAACTGAGCACCCCCCGGTTTGTCGCTGAAGTGTTCCATTCGGCATGGAGCAAATCAATCCGTTTGATTGTTACATTAGTTGCCTGTGCACCTTGCCAACCCATTTGGATTGCACCTCCATTATTCAGTTGCCAAAGCACCATATCCTCAACAGTGATATTATCGCGGTATACTTTGATATTATCATCGTTTGCCCAGCAAAATGATTTTTTGATAGTCGAGTTAGAGAAAACGGCGATACCATCACAATTATAGACCCAGCCTCCGATTACTTTGGCCCAGGCTACAGTATTGTTACTCCCAATCAGACGGATGGCAAAATATTTCGGATCAGCAACCGTGATTCCTTCAACCGTGATTCTATCGACAGCAGTACTGCCGTCCTGAGGAGTTCCGATGCAATATGCTTCACGATATTTCAGTCGTCCCGAGGAGAGTGTTCCACGGCCAAATATTTTCACATCGGTATTATTGCGGATTCCAGATACATGAATTGCTCCATAAACCCATGCTCCCCCTTCAAAATAGATATTCTTGATATTTGTGGGTACTTCATATACGCCAATATCGTGTACACCGGTTTTAAAGTAGAGTCCCGATTTATTTGTAGGCACACTGCTAATACTTGAGGCTGTAGCGTGCTCTAAAACGACGTAGGAATTATCACGTGTGGGATCAGGCACATCGGTTTCCATCGGGTTGGCAAAGATCATCAAGCCATTTTTATAACCATTGGCGCCGATCTCCACCGAACATTGTCCGGGCTCTGTTATTGTAAATGTTATGATATTTCCGTTAACCGATGGAGAAATATTATAGCGGGTAGGCAATATCCTGACGTTGGCTGTTTCCATCGGGACTTTACCCTGATCCAGTACCTTTACTTCAACAGTAACCGTTTCCTCGAAGGAAAAATTTACCCAATTAATACTTCGCCCCATGAATATTCCTAGCGGATAACTGTCAGTAGGTGTCATGTCCATATAGCCGGCTTCATAGATTGGACATCTACTCTGAAAAACAGGAATTTTGACACGGTGTGAACCCTGAATAAGGGTCACTTCATAGATTGTGGATTGAGGTACATCAGGGAATCCGGCTGGATCTGTATAAACTGCTAGCGTCGAAATCGGATCATCCGTGTATGGATTATCTAACGGGGGATAATCCAAACTCTCTTTACATCCAATTGTGAGAACCATCAATAATATATATTTTATTGTTTTTCTCATCTTCACTCTTTTTGTTTAAATTATTCTTTTCTTTAATATACAGTACCTTTCTGGGTGATTTTATCCGCCTAAAGATCTATGAATTTATTATGGAATAATAATCGTAGGCCGGATATCTTCATATACAATACCTCTATCGCGGAACACAAGTGTATCGGATACTTCACAGACAAAAGTTTCTGATCCGGAAACACGATTATAGAAATAGTTAAGATATATAGCATCCCTCAAAGTCGGCTTTTCAGGTGTTCCTCCCCAAGTATCACCATTCTCCTTATAAAGTCCCGTGCCGTATGTAACCGTGATAGGTGAGCCGGTAACAGAACTGACTGCTATCTTTCCATTATCGTCAATGTCAAATCTCAGATTAAACCTCTCAGAGCCAATATTCAAGGAAGAGGTAATAGCATGAAGTGAAGCAGTGGAAAGAGAGACTACCTCGTTTTGTTCTATATATTGGGTACGGTAAATTGTCGTTCCCACTATTTCTCCTTCCTGGTTGCGCACTGTAAGTTTACCTCTGCGAAGCCACTTGCCGTGGTATGGGTTGATATATTTTACGCCAAAGAGTGTATAATCTTTAGGTAATACATCCCAGTGTGATGGATTGTGAACGTCGGGAGGAGTTGGAGCGCCCGATCCCGGTTGGCCGCGCAGGACATCCTCTGTGTCTGGCGAGCCTGTGATCCGTAAGGGGATGACGTATCTGCCAGTTATAGCCAGTGGATCCTGGAAAAAAGCGTCAGTAAGCTCCACCTGTATTAATCCGTTAAACGAACCAGAAGGAATGGTTACACTTCCTGCCGGATTAAGCGTGTAATAATTGGCAGGAAGTATCTTGAGCGTGCCTGCATCTCGCTTGAGATAGTCGTCAGGTACTAATGAGGGTGCTACTTCGAAATTGACCTTCCAATCCCGCTTGTTTCTGTTGTAGAAACCGCCTATACTTACTCCGATATTAAACTTGTGTTCCCTGTCAAGGGAGTTGTCCACCAAATCGTTGCCTAGCGAAATCGTACGTATCGGATACTGGATCGGAAAATAGATCGTCTGTTTCTCAAAATCATCGAACTCAATCGGAGCATTTTCACAGGAAAAAGCTATTATTGATAATATGGTTAATAAAATTAACTTTTTCATATCCATTATTTTTTTCAATTTTATTTATAATCAATTACCATCCCCGGTTCTGTTCGAGTCCCTTCCGGACTTCACCTACAGGTATGGGGCCGTAGATCATGTAATCGGCATAGAGACGCTGTTCAACTACAAAAGAGGTGACACCTCCTGTAGTTGTACCTTTAACTTCAGCTTTCATTGTGGTCAATTCTCCCCAACGCCGTAGATCCCAGAAACGAGAATTTTCAAAACAGAGCTCCAAACGGCGTTCATTACGGACTAATGTTTCGAAATCGGATTTGGTAGCCAATGAAGCCAGATAAACATCATTGCCGGTAATACCTGCAGTGGAGCGCAGACGTGCAATGATATCTCTGGCTGAATAGCTATGATTACCTTTTCCATCAGGCCCCCATGCGCGATTGGCTGCCTCGGCATATATCAGAAAAGCTTCGGTGTAACGCATTAGGTTTACAGCATGCAACTGGTTGACTTCCATTCCCGAAACTAATGATACATTCGGATTCATCAGTTTGAGCATGTAATATCCGGTGCGTGTTGAACGTTCAGCAACCTTTCCAATACCATCAAGTGCATCATCAATGGTGTTTATGGTAGTGCCTTTGAAGGTGGTTTCATGATGGATGATCCATTTAGCAAGGCGTGGATCACGGTTGATGTAAGGAGTTGTTCCTACATATCCTGAATTAAGAACATCAATGGGATAGCCATTTGAGCCGGGAAAGGCATCTATTAGGTTCTGCGATGGGTTGGTATTGCCATTCCCATTGTGGGAAGGAGGGTAATTGTTTGTTTCCCAACCACGATTGCTGACGGCATCCCTACGCCAAAGATGATCAGAATTTGACATTGATAAATAATAATCCAATCGAGAATTTGTGAGTGCTGAAACACCTCCGAAAGCATCGATGATCTCAGCAGCAGCATTAGCGGCATCAGCCCATTTAGACTCATCATCTGCGGGATTAAAAGCAGGGCTGGCAGCCAGTAATAAGACACGGGCTTTGACCATTTTCGCTATTCTTCCACACATTCTATTTTTGAAGTTAGGACCATAAACGGCATCTATATCATTTTTATTCGGATTATCAGAAGGAGCTTCCACATAGAGATCAGGTAGTGATTCGATCGCTATTTGTACATCAGTAAGTATTTGGTTGACACAGTCATCGAATGAAGCACGAGGCATAGTTGAACGTTCAGAGGATAATACCAGCGGTACACCCAGGAGTGAACCGGATGTCGCACCTATGCCTGCATGGCTCTTTAACAACTGACTATAATAGTATGCCCGAAGGCCATGAGCCTCGCCTTTAAGTCTGTTACGAAAATTTTCATCTTTCCATTCACTTGATGGAGACCATACTGTTTGGTCGACTATATTATCAAGAAAAAGATTGATATAGCCAATGGCAGTATAGTAATCCCAATGTGAGAAAGGGTCGAAAGATGAAGACCATTCCCCATTAGCTGCTCTTCGGAAATTATTGGCACTTCCGGATATTTGGTTGCTGACAGCGTTATCGGTGGCAACGTCATTTATTATCAGTCCATTCGGAAGACTATTGTATGCCGTTAGCAAAACACCTTCTGCATATTTCGCCCTTTGGAGCAGATCATCCTCGGAGTAAATATGATCCATATCCGGATCGAGGAGGCTGTTACATCCCCATGTCAACATCACTGCCAGAATCAGTACTATTTTTATTATACTATTTTTCATCTGCTTGTAATTTTAATATTTTGATTGATAGCAATTTTACCTATATTTCTTCTAGAATTGAGCTTTGACCCCTATAAAGTACCATCTCATTTGCGGTTCCGATCCTACATTGAGTAGCA
>JBAYRG010000069.1:0-11439 GCA_041676805.1 Proteiniphilum sp. | reverse complement strand
GAGTATCAGTTCTTTAAGAAAGGGAGAGGATAAAATAGATGTTTCGCTCCCCCTCCCTTGTATTGTGACCGTTACCGACTCTCATGTCAGGCGCTATATCCGTTATGGGCCTAATCAAAATAATGGTTCCGCGCAAACAGATATATTTATTGTAGACAAGGAGGGTAATGTGGATAAAAGCACACCCATCATCTGGGATTTTGACCGGATCACGGAGATCAGTTTTCTGCCGATGGATGACAAGGTGCTTACCATTTCCGGAGGACGTTTTACCACTATTGCCAATAGGGAGGAGTCGAATTACAGATATTATAGTCGTGGAATAGCGATCAAACGTTCTAATGTCGTTGTAGACGGATTGGAGCATCATGTTACCGGTGAAGGAGAGACAGGAGCACCCTATGGCGGTTTTATCACTATCACCAATTGTGCCAATGTGATCGTCAGGAATAGCATCCTTACCGGTCATAAGACCTATCAAACCATTGGGTCGGCAGGAGTTCCGGTTTCCATGGGAAGTTATGATATCTCTGTCAACCGGGCATCGAACGTTACCTTTGAGAACTGTAGCCAGACCAACGATATTCACGACCGCACCTATTGGGGGATTTTGGGATCCAATTACTGTAAGAATCTCGTGTATGACAATTGTGTCTTTTCCCGTTTCGATGCCCATATGGGAGTGGCAAATGCCACTATCCGTAACTCTACGTTGGGACATCAGGGAATCAATGCCATAGGCAGCGGCGTTTTTACGGTCGAGAATTCCACCATATACAGCCGGAGCCTTATCAATTTACGCTCTGACTACGGGAGCACCTGGCAGGGCGAATTTGTCATCAGGGACTGTGTTTTTGTACCAACAGGATTGGAGACAGGCAATGTAGCACTGATAGGGGGTTCCAATTCCGGCCAGCATGATTTCGGTTATACATGTTATATGCCGGAGCGGATCACCATTGAGAACTTGAAGATTGAGGATGCCAATCATCCAGAGGGATACAATGGAACAGTTGTCTTCTCTAATTTCAATCGACAACTGATCGATGATAGTTATATGGAAAAATTCCCATACATCATTACGAAAGAGGTTATTCTCAAAGATGTCAAAACGGAAAGTGGAAAACCATTAAGGATTAGTGATAATCTCTATATGTTCAGGAATGTGGAAAAGCGATAAGCCTTCCGGCTCGCTTTTCCCATTTTTATGCTATTTATTCGAAAGCAATTGTTGGGCGGCCAGCGCCAGAAACATATAATGAGACGAGCCGCCTCCCTTGCCGGCAACCTCATACGCCATGTCGTATTGTTTATGGTATATCCTGTTTTCCGTGTCGATTGTCATCCCTTCAGGCCTGCCGGCAAAGTCGCCCATCCCGATGATCTTTTCCATGACTGCCGGCTGGCGCACTTTCACTTACATTCATCCGGCTATAAAAGGAAGATTAGTGAAATAGACAAGAGGTAAGCTTTGATATGAAGATAGGCCTGTTTCTGGCTAACTCTTATTGATGAAGAAATATATGAGCAGGGGTCATTCTGATTGTCATACCATCTTTCTCAAATGTATCACTTTGGTTGAGGGTTACGATACTTCCTTCTTTTATGCCGAGATTCTACATGGCTTCGAGTAAGCCGTTGTATTCCCTTTCAAAATTCTCATCGTCTATGGTTAAGCATGCCTGTACGGCTTCTCTATTTCCCTGTGAAGGCGTATAAGGTCTCCGGTTTCAAAACCGGATAGACGTATATCATCAAAATTGAGATGTATGGTATCCTGATAATCCCGGCGAAGCAATTGTAAAAGCAAGGTGCTTTTTCCGCATCGGCGTAGTCCGGTTATTATCGTGGCAAACGAATCTGCAACTTATTAACTATAGTATGGATAATCCTTCAATAGATAAGAAATCTTTCGACATAATGAAAGATTTCTTTCATTTCAAATAAAAGAATATATATTTTCTTAAAGTTGATTCGTTTTAAAAAGTAACTTTATCCTACCGTCAAGGGTTTTACATTGGATGGTGCGGTTGTCTGTCATTCGTTTTAGCTCGTATCTGAAGATCAGGTTTTCTTTGGTACAGTGATAAGAGCACTCGCCCATACCATGTTATTTCAATATAAACAATCTGCGACCTTTTCATCCCTGTATGCATAGTTACTCATGCACTTTTGTCTCTATTATCTTGCGAAGTTTTTCTATCTCAATCCGGAGTAATCTATTCTCTTCCAGTAATTCGAGGTATTTGTTTTTATATTCAACAGAGCATTCTTCCACGGTTCCAATAGCTTGTTCGTTGAGATCTGACCGAAAAGAGGGATCTATCATTTCTCCTTTTCCCGTGAAAAGCCAATCAAGATTGAGATCAGGAAAAATATCGATGATGTCCAATAGTTTATCTACCCCAATTGAGGGTTTAACCCTGCTAATATATCCACGTGAAAACCCTACAAGCTCTTCAAATTTAGTCTGTCCCAGTCTTTTAGATTTTATAAATAGCTTTAATCTGTCTGTAAACTCTGTGTTACCCATTGATTATCAATTTTATATATATAATATTATTTAGAATGAATATAAATTACATCATTATTGAATGATTTATATATAATTACTGTAAATATTCAGTATATTTGTAGCGTTAATATATTGATTGCTACAATGCAATAAATCTAAATATCCCGTAAAGGTATGAATAAACAGGTAAATACCATAGAGCCCGTCACTAAAATATCGATACCTGCCACATTGATGGCAATCAAGGTGGGAGAAACTGTGGTAATACCTTCTAAAATTATTAAAGCAGGTTCTCTTCGGGCTGCGGCATCTCGTCTGGAGCAGGCAGACAAAGCCCAATTCTCTGTAACCGAACAAGGATTTATTGATGGAATACAAGTAACCAGATTAAAATAAAGAAGTTAAAACTATATTCATCAAAATAATTATAAGTATATGAAGAAAAACAACTTAACTAAAAAAGTACCTATTAAATGTTTTTTATGTACTATGCGCATGACGATTATTTTGTTATTTACCGGGCTTTTTTACCTCTCGGCAGAATCAAAAGAAGCCTCCCTGAAAACAGTGTTGTCATCTCCTCAACAACAGGCTTTCAGGGTTACCGGCACTGTTTCAGACGACTACGGATTGTCGATGCCTGGGGTTACTGTTCTTATCAGGGGCACGTCTCAAGGTACCGCAACCAATGTGAATGGCGAATTCTCGCTCACTATCCCCAGCGACACTACGGTATTGCAGTTTCGATTCGTAGGCTACCAGTCGCAAGAAGTACTCGTGGGCAACCGCCGTATTATCTCCATCACCATGAAGGAAGTCACATCCGAACTGGAAGAGGTGACGATTGTTGCGTTCGGTACGCAAAAGAAAACCAGTTTGGTAAGTTCCATCGAATCTGTGAAAGTTTCCGAACTGAAACAGCCCTCATCCAACCTCACCACCACTTTTGCAGGCAGGATACCGGGCTTGATTTCCTATCAGCTAAGCGGTGAGCCGGGTGCCGATAACGCCCAGTTTTTTGTGCGCGGAGTTACTACCTTTGGTTACAAAACATCTCCGCTGATTTTGATCGACGGGTTTGAAGCCACATCCGACGATCTTGCGCGTATGCAACCCGACGATATCGAAAGTTTTTCTATTCTGAAAGATGCTTCGGCTACCGTACTCTATGGTGCACGTGGAGCCAACGGCATCATTATGGTCAACACTAAATCGGGAAACGACGGAGCAGTAAAAATTAATTTTAGAGTGGACAGGAACGTATCCGCTCCTACCAGGATACCGGATGTGGTGGACGGTATAACATACATGAGACTCTATAATCAGGCGCTCGTTTCAAGAAATCCCCAACTGGAGCCATTTTACAGCGAACAAAAGATACAATCGACCATTAGAAACGAGAATCCGATGATTTATCCCAACGTAGATTGGTACGAAACTCTTTTCAATAAACAAACCTATAATACCAAGGCCAACATGAATGTGTCAGGAGGCGGCAGAGTGGCAACCTACTATGTAGCCATCGGATATGACAATGAAAGCGGCCTGTTGAAGGTGGACAACCGCAACAATTTTAACAGCAATATCAATATTGACCGTATCCATATCCGTAACAATGTGATATTCAATATGGGTAGGAATACTAAATTGGATGTCAGACTGCAAGGTCGTTTTGAAAAATATACAGGCCCCTATCGGTCGGCCAGCGACATTTTCAAGATGGTGATGAATTCAAATCCGGTAGATTTTCCCGCCGTGTATAAAGCGGATGCGGCGAACGAATTTACTACGCATACGCTTTACGGCAGCACGTATGTGAATAGTTCCGTAAAGCAAAATCCTTATGCCGAAATGGTAAGGGGATATGAAAGCCGGGATGAGAGCACAATGACGGCTATGGCCACATTATCGCATGATTTCGACAGTTTGGTGAAAGGGTTGAAATTCCAGGGAAAAGCCTCCGTCAATACATGGAGTAAATATTCCAGCCGGCGAACCTATACTCCCTATTATTATGCCGTAGACACCTACAATCAAATTACCGGAGAATATACGTTGTACAACCTGAACCCGACGTCGGGACAATCTTATCTGGGTGATGTGGAGCCTGGACGTGATGCCAGTGTGCATTATAATTTCGAGGTCCGGCTCAATTGGGACAGGGAATTTAGCAAGCATAACATCGGCTTGATGACCGTGTTCCTAGCAGATGAAAACCTGCTCACATCGGGTAATAGCAGGTCTATATATGCCACGCTTCCCGAAAGGAATCTAGGAAATTCGGGTAGGTTAACATACGGCTACGACGACCGTTATTTCTTTGAATTTGCCTACGGGTACAACGGATCCGAAAAGTTCACGGGCGAAAAGCAGTATGGCTTTTTTCCATCGTTCGGCGCAGCGTGGCTCATTACCAACGAATCGTTCATGACAAATAGCAAAAACATACTCGATATGCTGAAACTGAAATTCACATTCGGACTGGTAGGCAACGATGCTATCTCCGACCGCGAAGGGCGATTCTTCTTCCTGTCGAATATTGTGAAAGGGGGAAGCTGGAACGGTTATGCGTGGGGCGAAACTTTCACCAGCGACTATGGCGGGTATTATACTGCCCGGTATGCCAATCCGGATATCAGTTGGGAAGTATCACAGAAATACAATCTGGGAATGGAGTTTGGCTTGTTCAAGGGTAGTCCTTTGAAATTCCAGATCGATTTTTATAAAGATGTCAGGGACAAGATTTATATGGAACGGCAAAACTTCCCGGCCACATCCGGTCTGGAAGCCCCCATCAGCGGCAATGTGGGAAAAGTGGCATCGAAAGGAATTGATACCTCTCTTGACTTTCAGCATTTTTTCAACAAAGACTTCTGGATTACCAGCCGTGCCAATTTTACTTACGCTACGAATAAATATGTGGAAGTGGACGAAAAAAATTATCCCTACGATTATTTGTACAAGAAAGGGCGAAATATCAATCAGTCAAGAGGCTTGATTGGCGAACGGCTTTTTGTGGACGAGTATGAAATACAAAACTCACCGCTGCAATATTATGGTTCCTATCAGGCCGGCGATATCAAATACCAGGATGTGAATAATGACGGGGTGATTGACGATAATGACCGGGTTTTCATGGGCTATCCTACAGTTCCCGAAATTCAGTATGGTTTTGGCGTATCTGCGGGTTACAAAAATTTCGATTTCTCTTTCTTTTTTCAGGGGAATGCCCGTGTCTCCTTTTTCATCAATGCCGGTACCAGTGGGATTGCGCCGTTCCATAACAGGCGAAACGCGCTTGCCATTGTGGCCGAGAATTCATGGAGCGAAACCAACCCCGATGTACATGCATTTTGGCCCCGTCTCTCCACCGACCCCACTGATAACAACCTGCAACAGTCGTCGTGGTGGTTGCGTGACAATTCCTTCCTGCGTTTAAAAAGCGTTGAAATGGGGTATAGTTTCCAGGGAATTAAAAAACTGCACATGCAAAATCTGAGGATATATCTGACTGCCGAAAATTTGCTTTCTTTTAGTACGTTCAAACTGTGGGATCCCGAAGTGGGAAGCAACGGATTGGGCTATCCGATCAGCAAGAGGTTCAATATCGGTGCTCAATTGTCTTTTTGATTTAAAGAAATAAAAGGTAATTGAAATTGAAAATAAAAAAGATAATAATATGAAAATCAAGTTATTAAATTCTATTATAGCAAATTCCGGTTCGAAAAGGATAATGATATTACTCATGTTATATATGGGGCTATTTTTCACGTCGTGCAGGGATTATCTGGATGTGGTGCCCGACAACACCCTGACACTGGATGATATTTTTTCCGTAAAGGAAGAAGCGTATAATGCACTGGCTAAAGTGTATAGCTATATGCCGCGTGAAGATCGCTCCGATCTGTCCTCGTATATGTTGGGCGATGAATTTGTAGGCCGTCTCCGATACAATACCCGTACCGACAGGCTCAGGGGGATTGCTATCATGAGGGGATTGCAATCGGTGGGCGACCCCCGTCTGGGACGCTGGTGCGATAATTCCACCGAAGGTACCAAGAGCCTTTACCAGGCTATCAGCGTATGCAATATATTTATCGACAAGATTGATATGGTACACGATATGGATGATCTCGAAAAAGCCGACTGGAAAGCACAGGCCAAATTCATGAAGGCGTATTATCACTTCCTGTTGCTGCAGAAATATGGCCCTATCGTTATCTCCGACAAGCAAACCAGTGCTGAAGCAACGAGTGAGGAACTGTTCCCTTTCCGGTCCAAGGTGGACGACTGTTTTGACTATATCGTCAGGGTAATGGATGAAGCCATTCCCGATTTACTGGAGCGCAGGACGAGTATTGACTTCGGACAGGTGGACAAGATGGTTGCCTCCGCCATCAAAGCCCGGGTTCTGGTTTTCAGGGCAAGTCCCTTTTATAGCGGAAACAGGGAGTTTTACGAAGATTTTCTGGATCGCGACGGCAAGCCGTTTTTCCCTGTTGATGATGACGCCGCCAAGACAAAAGCCAAATGGAAAGACGCTGTGGACGCTATCGACGAAGCCATCGAAATCTGTGAAAAGAATGGAAAAGGGTTGTATACTTTTGACAAGGCCGTATATCCTTATGACGAAGAAGATTTCGAATTGAACAAAGAAACATTGCAGACCTATTACGATCTGAGAATGGTTGTGGCGGATCCCTGGAACAAAGAACTGGTCTGGGGATATTCCAACCTGAATATCACCAGTATTGGCACTAACTTCCCGTTTCAAAACGTGTGCAACATCCAGTTGCCCGTGGGTTATACGCCCGGCACCACCAATTCAAACACCGGGTCGGAAATGTGGATGGCGGCGACCTTCAAGATGCTCGACCGGTATTACACCGCCAACGGGTTACCCCTCGAGGAAGACCGGACTTTCAACCGGAACACACGGTATAATCTGGTATTTACTCCCGCGGAAGATGCACCCGAATACCAATCCATGCGCGGGATCATGCAACCCGATGTGGAGACCATCAATCTCTACCTGAACCGAGAACTCCGTTTCTATGCCAATCTTGGTATCACAGGAGGTTACTGGCGGAGCCACGCGCACCGGATAATGACGACGATGTATGCCTATCAGGCCGGAGGATACAAGACTGATGAGTATAATCTGTGCACCGGAATAGGCGTGCAGAAGCTGGTCCATCCCGAAAGCAAATCGGGTGACTGGCGACGGTTTGTGAGATTTCCCTATCCGATCATCCGCATGGCCGATTTGTACCTGATGAAAGCTGAAGCGATGAACGAATATCTCGACGTGCCCAATGAACAGGTGTGGGATCCTATCAACAAGGTGCGTTTCAGGGCCGGTATCCCTGGTGTGCAGGCGGCATGGGGAAGTTCGGGCTTGGTGAAACCCGAGTATCTCAATAAGCACGCCTCCAAATCGGGTATGAGGGATATTATCCTCAAAGAGAGAAGCATAGAGTTGGCTTTCGAAGGTGTCAGATTTTGGGACATGGTACGGCATAAGCGGGCGACAGCCGAATTTTCGACGCCCATCTTCGGATGGTCGGTCATGAAAGAAACCGGCAGTGATTTCTTCGTCGTGGAAATGAAGGAAGACCGTTCATTCCAGGATACATACTATTTATGGCCTATCGACCTGAGTGAGTTGAATACCAATTCGAACCTCGTTCAAAATCCCGGATATTAAAATAGGGTTATATATTAAAAAACAGATACATTTAATAAACAAAACACAAATGAAAATATCATCCAAATACTGTTTGTTGCTATGGATGGCGCTGCTCCTTGCCTGTTTATGCGCTTGTAAGGAACAAGATCGTTTTGCAATCAATTCTGATAATATGACACCGCCATCTCCACCTGTATTCCTCAGTTATAAACCTCTTTCCGGAGGTGTAAGGTTGTTTTACCAGATCCCCAACGATGAGGATGTGCTCAGTGTTGATGCCGAGTATACGGCAACTAACGGCAAGATCGTAAGATTCTCGGCCTCTTATTTTGTAGATTCGTTGGACGTGTATGGATTTGCCAACACCGACCCCCAAACCGTAAAATTGTTTGCCACCAACAGGGCCGGTATCAGATCAACATCTGTGGAAGTAGGAGTAATACCTTTGGAATCGGCATTGCCCAAGGTGGTAGGTAACATTTCGGTAAAACCGGCCGTTCGCTCGTTTATTATCGATTGGGAAAACGAATTGAAACAGACGCTTAATGTATATGTCTCTTTCAAATATAACGACAAAGGGAGAGAACATTCCTTCACCACTGTGTTTTCGTCGAACAACGCAACCGAACGAAAGTTTATCAATGACCTCGATCTCGAAGAGAATGTGCCTATTTCTGTGAATGTATGGATCGAAGACTTATACGGAAACAAAACAGAATCCATAGACAAGGGGCAAATCATTTTGCTTCATGATTATGAAGTGACTAAATCCGATTGGGTGTTTCCCGCTCCCGGAACAGAAATAGGTGGTGTTGTCATGTGCAACGGAAATGTGGTGGAAGGGCGGATTACCTATCTCAACGACGGCATCATCAATACCGGTAACGAAATGAATTTCATCCACACCGGTCAAAATGCACCGTGGAATATCCTGATCGACTTGGGCGATTATTATGAGTTGACCCGCATTGCCACTTGGCAAAGGCGCTTCAGCGGATCGGCCGATCCTTATATTCAGGGATCACTCTATGGGGGCGAAAATGTGGGAGAGTACAGTATGTACCGGTGGGATGATGAAACCGGGAGTTGGGAGTTCTTGTCCACACATAGAATCCCGATTCCAACGGGAATTGGAGAGATGGAAATAATCAAAATGCACAACAGGTACGGCAACGAAGCTTATATTCTCCCCGACGAACCGAGGTTCACCAAACCCACCCGGTGGTTCAGATATGAAGCATTGAGCGCCTTTGGAAGCAATTATACCTCGAAAGGTTGTACGAATATCTCGGAAATGACCCTTTGGGGCCGAAAATATAACCGTTAAAACAGATAAAATAATGAAACGTATATTATACTCGCTATCCGTTTTTTCTGTATTGTTCTCTCTTTTATGCTGTAGTGGTCAGTATGATGATATCAAAGAGCATACTTCGAGCGAAAAAGTATATCCCGGAAAATACGATACTGTTTCAATACAGGTAGGTATCGAACGGGTAGAGATTGACCTTTTGAAAGCCGGACGTATTCCTGCTTCAGAAATTAGATTGGGGAAAGCGAAAAAGACCCTTGTAGAATGGGATAATGAGTCGTTGGTAATCGACAGCGTTTGTTCGTGGGTGAACATCGAAGGATTGTCGCGTTCCAAACTGTACCGGTTCAAAATTTATACGCTGGATGAGTATGAAAATAAATCCATACCGGTGGAAACAAGTGCAATACCTTATTTCTTGAGTGATCTCGAAAGATTGACTGTGCCTGACCCGAGGGTAGTCAACACTTCGGCAGGTGTACAGGTGGGATGGCCGAAAGAATTGCTTTCTGTGATGATGGACCATTACGGTATGAATTATCGTTATACCGACAGAGACGGTATCGTGCACGAAGGCGAAGAAGGCCCGAACGCCAGTTTGTTGATAGAGAATGTGGCAACGGGAGATGAGGTGACCATTGATCTGGTGCATCGTATTGTCCCCAAGATAAATGAGAAACCGATCCTTGATACTGTTGAGATTGTACAACAGGTAACGATGATTGTCCCACAACTAAGTGTAAGGGTAAATGTAGGCCGAGATAAACCTACGAAGGTGAGCGATTATAGGAATTCGGGTGAGGACGGCTCCAAAGTGGTGGATGGCGTCAAAGCTGGTGGCGGTCGCTGGGTGACCAACGGAGGTGACCACTGGCTAGAAATAGATTTGGGAGCAGGCTATCCCATTGATGGATTCCAGATGTGGACGGGAAATGGGAGTCAATACACGCAAGCGCTTGCCAATTTCGAATTCCAGGCATTGGTGCTAGGATCTTGGGTGACGCTGGATGCCCAAACGGCCAATGCAAACCCGAGCTATTTTGCCAACTTCAGCACCGCCACCACCACCAGCAAAGTACGCCTCAACATCAAAAACCAGGAGGTAAGGCTTTTCGAAATAGAAGTGTATGTTACGGTAACCAAACCTGAATTACGGGTGAATGTCGCCTTGCAGAGAGATACCAGATGGAGCGACAGTAGAAATAATAATACTGAAGGGGGAGATAAAGCGGTGGATGGAAGCAAAGCGTCGAATTCTACGCGATGGGTTACGGCAAACAGTGCCATCAGCCCTCACTGGCTGGAAATAGATTTTGTCGGACCGGTGGCAATTGATGGCTTCCAGATGTGGACGGGAGCTGATGCACCCGCTTACAAGCAGCCGTTTGCCAATTTCACCTTCTCCGCATGGGATGTTGAACAGAATAAATGGGCAAGCGTTGTTGCGCGAACCGGAAACACGGACCCGACACTTGCCGTCAACTTCTCTCCCGTTACCACAACCAAAGTAAGGTTGGAGGTATTCGGACAGGATGTACGACTGTTTGAGTTGGAAGTGTACTCCACCATCACATTATTCGAATAAAACGGGCATAAAAACAAAGTACATTTTCGATGACCGGTAGAGAGAATGGAGCAAAACCATCGTTTACACCTGGAAATTGAATGTGGAATAAAAGTCAGTTTTTCTTTTCGACACCGGTATAACCATACGGTTCTGCCGGTGTCTGTTTTTTTACAAAAGAACGGGATTACCGATGCCGTTACCATTAATGGATTGCTCGATTCGAAAGGGCGAAATCCATATTTTTGTTCCAAGCGTTTGGAACCTTTATTGCAAAAAGGCTGCAAGATTCAAGCAGCCAAAGTCAATTTTATTGTATAATGGAAAAATCAGAAGGAGGATAAAAGGTAAAGATTACT
>JBAYRG010000068.1:0-11456 GCA_041676805.1 Proteiniphilum sp. | reverse complement strand
TCACTTTAAAGATCCGGAATATCCGGAATGGTGGGGTTATTTGAACCGTCGCGGAGAAGTACTGTTAGATCTGAAAGGAGGGAAATGGAAAGGTTGCTTCCATGTGCCAAGAGGATTATACCAATGTTGGAAAACAATGGAAGCGATCAATGAAAATGAAATGATCTCAATTGGCTATCTTGAATGAGAAAAGAGATCACTGCGCACTTAATATCGACAATGTTTTAATATTTAGTTAATTACATCAAACAATTAAAAATTGAACCAAATGAAAAGCAACAAACAACCTCTAAAGCGGAAGTATGGAAATCTTCGATTTCTATTGCTGTCGCTTTACTTTTTCACATCCATTGTCACTTTTGCACAAATCAATGTAAGAGGGAGAGTGGTTGACATGACCGGAGAAACCTTGATCGGAGTAAACGTTATTGTTAAAGGCACCAATCAAGGTACTATTTCTGATATAAACGGAGAATTCTCATTACAAGTACCGTCATCAAACAGTACTCTCATTTTCTCTTATGTCGGTTTTCAGGAACAGGAAATATCTCTTAATAGGAGAACATACCTCGATGTTACAATGGAACAAGACATCGAATTGCTCGATGAAGTAATAGTGGTAGGGTATGGAACGCAAAGACGTGTCAGTGTAACAGGCGCAGTATCCACTTTATCGAATACAGAGCTTATCAAAGCACCTGTAGTCGGAGTCACCAACGTATTAGGAGCAAGAGTGGCGGGTGTTACCATGTTACAACAAACAGGGCAACCCGGACAAGATGCGGCTTCTTTACTTGTAAGAGGTGAAGGTGCCACCTACATTGTGGATGGAGTGATCAGGAGCATCAATGAGATTGACCCTAATGAGATTGAATCTATTTCAATTTTGAAAGATGCAACCTCTGCATCAGTGTACGGTCTGAATGCCACTTCCGTAGTCATTGTTACCACCAAAAGGGGAAAAGAAGGACAATTAGGCATATCTTATAACGGGTCATACGGGATCAGCCAGAATGCTAACCAACTAAAATGGCTGGATGGACCCGGATATGCTTATTGGTATAACAGTGCCAGGGAGTTAGACGGAGATGAGCCGGTATTTACGGCTGCCCAGGTTGAGAAAATGAAAACCGGTGTGGATGGTTGGGGCAATACCAACTGGTATGACGAAGTATTTGGCGTTGGGTCTACTATGAATCATAACGTGAGCGCCACAGGAGGGACCGATAAAGTTCAGTTCTTCTCTTCCATCAGTGCTTTTCAACAGAAAGGGAATGTAGATCATTTTGATTATTCCCGCTATAATCTCAGGGCAAATATCGACTCAAAAATTACAGATAATATCACACTGGTAATGAACATTGCAGGACGTTTGGATGAACACAACAGGCCAAGTTACTCCGCCAATCCAAATGACTGGCATAATATTCCACAACAGGCTGTACGCGCCTTGCCCTATCTCCCAAAAACGATAACGGCTGATGATGGACGAGAGTATTATGTTTCCACGCGTACCGCTTCATCGCCCGTAAGCCCGGTTGCAGCAATCTACGAATCGGGATACAACAAGCCCAGGAACACAACTATCCAGACCAATTTTTCACTCAATTATGATACACCATGGATGGAAGGGCTTAGTCTTAAATTTATGGGAGCATATGATAAATTCTTCCAGTTCAATAAGACGCTGACTATACCCTTTCAGACAATGATCGGAGCATTGCCAAGCAGCTCGACTGAAACGATTAGTTATGTACCTTTCTTTGACAACTCAGGCAATACCTCTTTGAGTGAGAGCGGACATAGTGCAACAAGTGTTGTAACCCAAAGCAGCTTTACCTATGACAGAGCTTTCGACCGACATAAGATCAATGTTTTCGGTCTTGCTGAAACCCGTAATAACTACAGCAATACATTGGGTACCACAGGATACGGACTCGATTTTCTGGAGTTGGCGGAATTAAGTAAAATAACCAACACCACCGGAAATGGGGAGGAAAGAATTCCGACTATTTCGGGAAGTAGTGCACAATCACGATTAATTGGTTTCGTCGGCCGCGTGAACTACGATTATGACGAACGTTACTTACTGGAAGCTTCAATCCGTCGTGACGGCAGCTACCTCTTCAGCGGTATGAGCGGCTCACAATGGGTTAACTTACCGGCAATCTCCGCAGGATGGAGGATGAATAACGAAGAGTGGTTCGTGGCTGACTGGATTGACAATTTGAAAATTCGCGGTGGTATCGGTAAAACAGCCACTTCTGCCGTCAGTGCATTCCAATACCTGAACCTGATGACATTGAGTTCAAATGCACTGATATTGGGTGACCAGAGACAAAGCATGCTTTATACCGCCACCTTAGGTAATCCTAATCTGACCTGGGCCAAAGCGATCACTTATAATATGGGGGTTGAATTTATGGCATGGAGAGGATTGTTAGGAGTTGAAATCGATGCTTTTTATAAATACCAGTACGACCTCTTAGCCAGCGTCGGAGGATCCTATCCACCCTCAATGGGAGGTTACTTCTTTAACTCCGACAACGTAAACAAGATCGATTATAGAGGATTCGATTTTACCATCTCCCATAATAACAAGATAGGCGATTTCAGATATGGCGTTAAATGGGTAGGGACACTGGCCTACAGGAGATGGTTATATTATGCAGGCGACTCCGAAAACACACCCGATTACCGCAAATTAACCGGTAAAGAGGTTGGTTCACAACTTGGATTTATATCCGAAGGACTTTTCCAGTCGCAAGAAGAAATCGATAATTCCCCCATCATTACCGGATCGCCCGTACTCCCCGGTTACATCAGATACAAGGATCGAAATGGTGATGGGAAAATATCCTATGCACAAGATATGGGATATGTGGGTAAAAGCCCCTACTCCAAGTTTCAGACCTCTCTCAACCTAAACGGGAGTTGGAAAGGGTTCGATTTTGATATCTTGTTCCAATCCGGATTAGGTCGTACGGTCGCATTGACAGGGGTATATACTTCCACCGGTTCCGAAGGGATTATGGACAATACCGCTTTTACCAAGTTATTCTATCATGGCGGTAACTCACCACAGTTCCTTCCTGAGAACTCATGGACACCGGACAATACCAATGCTGAATTCCCTCGCCTTTCACTGGTAAATGTAAGTACCAATAACGCTTACTCATCTACATTCTGGTACAGGAACGGTAACTACCTCCGTCTGAAATCATTCCAGATTGGATATTCCCTACCACGCTCTATCATAAGAAATGCAGGGATTGACAGGGTTAGATTTTACGTTGAGGGATCGAATGTATTTACGTTCAGTGAGCTGACAAAATACAATATCGACCCTGAATCACCCGGAGTGAATAACGGATATTATCCTCAACAGAGGACATTATCATTCGGTCTGAATTTTTCTTTATAACCTCTTTAATTTAACTGTAATGAAAAAAATAAACATAAAATTTCTATCTTTGGCCATCTCCGTCATCATCTTATCAGGATGTTCGGATTGGCTGGACCTGACCCCTACCGACCAAGTTACTGATAAAATTGTATGGGAGAGGGAATCGAGCGTTGATCTTTATGTAAATGGTTTTTACACCTATCTGCATCAATATGGACAGTTTGGAGACCAACAGTTTGCAGGTAGTCTGACTGAGAGTCTGACCAGCACTTTCAAGTATGGATCTTATGCGCTTGGGCACAAAGCCGGTCACCCCAACAATTATGTATTTAATCCGGAGACCGTCACCTCGGCCGCATGCTTCTACAGCAATTGGACAGATGCCTACAACAAGATCAGGAGAATGAACGAATTCCTGCATTCAATGGAACTCTACTCCTCTTTCCCTGAGAGTATGAACAGACGCTGGGAGGCACAAACCCGTTTCTTCCGTGCTTTTATTTATTACCAACTTGCCAGACGGTTCGACGGTGTAATCCTCTATACCCGTCTTGATGAGATGCAAAAGGACAAGGCTTGTAGCTCAAATGAAGAGACTTGGAACCTGATTGAAGAAGATCTTGATTTCGCTATTGACAATCTTCCTGAGACGTGGATTCCCCAGGAGAAAGGAAGAATAACCAAGTATGTTGCACTCGCTTTTAAATCGAGAGCAATGCTTTATGCAGAACGTTGGCAAGCAGCCTATGACGCGGCCAATGAAGTAATTGACTCCGACCTGTTCGAACTGACAGCAAATTATGCCGATTCATGGAAAGGAAGTAATAATGAATCAATCCTTGAGTTCAAGTATAGTGAGCTAAAACCCAACCATACGTTCGACCGGGACTATGTGCCTCTGAGCGACGGTTATGAGTTCGGCGGATTAGGTACTCCCACACAGGAGATGGTGGAGAGTTACGAAAAGGCAGATGGTACAGAAATGGACTGGACTCCTTACTATACCGGGAATGCAACACGTCCTCCCTATGAAGAGTTGGAACCGCGCTTCAAAGCAACTGTGATCTACCCGGGCAGCACATGGAAAGGAAATACGATGCAGAATTCCGTAAACGGTATATACGGCACCTTTATGGCTTACAGGGCGCAACCCTATACTTACGGGCATACTACCACCGGATACTTCCTCAGAAAGCTCATGGACGAGAAACTGATTGATATAAAAGGAGTTCCGAGCACACAGACATGGGTTGAAATCCGATATGCCGAAGTGCTGCTCAACAAAGCTGAAGCGGCTTTTCGCCTTAACAAACCGGGTGAAGCAAGAGAGGCAATGAATGAAGTACGAGAAAGAGTAAACCTGCCCGCTAAATCCTCCTCCGGAGAGCAATGGTTCAACGACTATCGCAATGAAAGGAAAGTAGAATTGGCTTATGAGGGACATCTCTTCTGGGATATGAGAAGATGGCGGCTCGCACATATAGAGTATAACAACTATCGCTGCCACGGATTCAAGATTACCGGCGATAACTATGAGTATATCGATGTGGATTATCAGGATAGGAAATTCTCAACAAAGAATTATATACTTCCCATCCCTGACGCTGAATTGGCAAATAACGCGTTAATTGAACAATACGATAGTTGGAAATAACTAAAATAAGATAGAAGCGATGAAAAAGAATATATTAACTATCATAGCGATATGCTGTTCTGTCGTTTTCATAATGATTGGATGCCAACAGGTAGAGGATCTGACTCCATCGGTTTCCCGTCATGGGATCAATAGTCTTACGGCCTCTTTCTACGGCGACGAGAGTAGCGAGAACAGTTTCACCAGTGAAATAGATTATGAGAGGGGAATCATTACAATTGTTTTCCCATATAACTATCCCCTCACATCAAACAATGTGCTGACAATAGACAATTTGAAAAATGTTCGAATTGAGGCAAATCTGGATGACAATGTAGCCATCACCCCTCCTCTCTTATATCTCGATCTGACCAAAGAAAATTATGTTACTGTAACAGATCAGACAAAAAATAAGAGGGATTACAAGATAGTGGCAGAAATCCGGAAAAGTGCAGAAGCAAAAATTACCAGCTTTGAATTAAAATCTCTTGGGATCAGTGGAATAATCGATGAAGAACTAAAGACGATTTCTCTGATTTCGCTTGAGGATATTGGAGAATCACTCGCTGAAGTGAATATTTCTCACGGTGCCACCCTCAGTCCCGATCCAAGGACGGTAGCGTTGAATTATAATGAAGAGCTCCCCATTACTGTAACGGCACAGGATGGCGTGAATAAGGCGGTGTATAAAGTACGGAAAGATGTACCTAACAAGGTGGATTTCGGCATCCGGACAGGTAGTGCAAAAGTTCTATGGACTAAAACAATCATGGCCGACCTCGGTCTCTCCGAATTACACATGACGACCGGTATTGCGGTAACCAAAGATTACGTGGTTGTCAACACAAGGAATGTGCCATCGAAATATCTTGACCGTAAAACAGGTGCTATCGTGGGTACAATGCCTAATATGGGATCAATCGTTGGAAGTCTTACCAACTTTTTCGCAACAGCCGACGACGGAAATAATATCCTGGTTTGTAATCTGGCTCCCAATGCGGGCACATTTAAAGTATGGAATATTAAAGGTGTGAACGGTACGCCTGAACTATTCATTGACTGGAGTGGAAGCGGGTCTACGGCTATCGGACGCAAACTATCGGTAAAAGGGAGTATCGACGGAGATGCCATCATTACTGCCGCAATTTTGGGAGCCGACCTTTCCTTTGCCCGCTGGCAGGTTAAAAATGGAATTCTCCAATCACATACTCCTGAGATTATAACCATTTCGGGAATTGAAGGAGGATGGGGAAATAATGCCGATATCGTGGCAACCGACCCCTCAAATCCTAACGCTGATTACTTTGTAAGCTATTATGCCGCACCAAGAAAATTTGCATGGATCAATGGAAGTACCAACACGATAAGAGCCTTAGGGCCTGAAATTAGTGCCAACTGGATACAAAATGCAGCCGATTACACTGTCTTTAACAACTGTCCATATGCAGCAAGCAACTCCGTCAACTCCTTCACTTGGGGTTCAGACGACTCCATCTACCTGTTCGACGTAAGTGGTACTTCTACTTTCACAACGCCGGTATGGCAAGCGCCGATAGGTCTCTACGGAGGAAAGGATCTCGGTGGACAAAATGGAAATGGCACAGGAGATGTGATCCTGAAGGTATCGGATGACGGCTACTATATGTATCTCTACTTCATGTTCACGAATGGGGCTATCGTCTGTGTACAATACGACTGTATTGATATTTAATAATCATTCAAAAAAAGATATATAACTCTGGGTTATCCCTATCTTACAATTTCTACCTCTTTAATTGAATGAGTGAAACTATTCACTCATTCAATTAAATGTAGAGACAGGGATCACATTTTTCTTTAAACTTATGACTAAGATCATCGCTATTACTCGTCATCTCTTTGTTAGTCTACTATTCACAGGTTTCTTTTTAACAATATTCGCCTGTGGAAATGATCACCCTGAGGATCCGGGATATGAATTCCCCGATCCCCCCAAAGAAAACAAGGAAAAACCTCGATTTATTTGGATCGATGCAGCTGCCAATTTCCCCGACTTTGCCAATAACCGGGAGAATATTGCACGTGATCTTGCACTCGCCAACGATGCCGGGTTTACCGACATCGTTGTAGATATTCGTCCTACATCAGGAGACATCCTCTACAAATCATCAGTGGCAGGAATTCAACAGGTAGATTGGCTGGGAGCATGGGTGAACGGTGTCTATTCAAAGGTTGAACGCACAGCTACATGGGATTATCTACAGGCGTTCATTGACGAGGCGAAGAAGCTGGGACTAAAAACACATGCCGGGTTCAATACAATGGTAGGAGGCCACGGCAGTGGCTTGGGTAACAGTGGAATTCTCTATAGAGATCCTTCAAAAAAGGCATGGGCTACCGCTGAGAATCTTTCAATCGGCATCACAAACACCATGGATGCCGGGACAGGTACAAAATTCTTCAATCCTGCCAACGAGGAGGTGCAAGAGTTTTTATGTGACCTGTTAAAAGATCTGGCAAAATATGACCTGGATGGAATTATTCTCGACAGAGGTCGATTTGATGGAATCCAATCCGATTTTTCGGAGATCACCAGGACAAAATTCGAGTCCTATCTGGGAAACATCAAAATAGCAAACTTCCCTGATGATATTCTGCCACCGGGCACAACGATGCAACAGCTTACCGCTATGAATCCCTATCCGTCTTATTTGACCAAGTGGTTAGAATTCAGGGCAAAAGTAATTCACGACTTTATGGAGAAGGCGCGCAACGCCGTGAAGTCAGTAAATCCGGAAATAAAATTTGGCGTATATGTCGGAGCATGGTACTCTACCTATTACGAAGTAGGTGTAAATTGGGCAAGTCCCAAATATAATCCCGGCACTTCATACAAATGGGCTACAGAGAAATACAAGGACTACGGATATGCCGATAGGATGGATCAAATGCTGATGGGCGCATATGCCTCTCCTCTCAATGTGTATGGCTCGAGCGAATGGACGATGCAGGGTTTTTCCAAGTTGGCCAAAGATAAAATAAAAGATAGTTGCCCTATGGTGGCAAGCGGTCCGGATGTCGGTAATTGGGACAGCCAAGACCGAGCGACACAGGAGCAGGAGAATCAGGCAATCGTTAATTCTGTAAAAGCATGTATGGATGAGTGTGACGGTTACTTTCTATTCGATATGATCCATTTAAAAATGGCCAATCAGTGGGAATATGTGAAGAGAGGAATCAATACGGCGATAGGAGAATAATTGAAAAAGGGAAAATAGCATGGACAGAAGAAAGTTTTTGACCTATGCCGGTATAATGGGTAGCGTCACAACAATATGGAAATAACGAAAGATAAACAATGATCATAGACAGATAATCAAAAAATGAAACGAGCATGACAACTGTTCTCATGCAAAAACATGATAATAAGCGAGTTGCATACATCAAAATAAAGAAAAAAAATAATCGTATGAAACGAGAAAGATTTTTATTACACCTATCCACCCTATCTGCCATACTGCTATTCGCATTTTTGGGGATATCATGTGACAGTAAAAAAAACGCAACTCCTAAAAATACAACTCCATCATTAATGTGGATTGACGCTACAGCCAACATACATCATTTTAATGATAAAGACACCATTGATTATTATCTGGAGAAAGTAAAAGAGTTAGGGTTTACCGATATCGTGGTGGATATCCGTCCAATCTCCGGTCATGTATTGTATGACAGCCAATATGCCCCAAAACTCACTCGTTGGAATAAAAAAGAGATCCATTATACATTCGACTATTTAGGATATTATATCGAGAAGGGACACGACATTGGCCTCAAAGTCCATGCTTCGCTCAATACTTTTGTAGCAGGGCATAACTTTTTTGATATCGGCCCGGTCTACGAAGAAGAAAACAGATCAGAGTGGGCTTCCGTAGTATATCCACCTGCAGAGGAGGTCTCTTTCATTCCTATTACCGAAGAAAAACAGAAGTATTCGGCAATGGTCAATCCTGTCAACGAAGAGTATCAGGAGTATATTCTCAATATCTTTAAAGAGGTGGTTGGAAAATATAGGGATCTGGACGGTATCATCCTCGACAGAGTCCGCTACGACGGGTTTACAGCCGATTTTTCAATGTTGTCTCGCACTAAGTTTGAAGAGTATTTAGGTAAGGAATTAGATGCCTTCCCTGATGATATTTACAAATGGCAAAAGGATGCGAGCGGAAACCTTTATCCTCATAGAGGTAAATATTTTCTGCAGTGGATCGAATGGCGCGCAACGGTGATCCGTGATTTTATGGAAAAAGCCCGGGGAGCAATCAAATCAGTCAATCCTTCGATCTCTTTCGGCACATATACCGGTGCATGGTATCCTACATACTTCGAAGTAGGTGTGAACTTCGCCAGTAAAGATTACGACCCTTCTGTCGATTTTGACTGGGCAAGCCCCACCTATATGAATACCGGCTATGCCGAACTATTCGACCTTTACGCTGTTGGCAACTACTACACAACGATCACCAAGGAGGAGTATATGGAAAACAATCCCGAGATACAAAATGAAACCGATCTGCTCGCACAACAAAATATCTGGTTTTGCGTGGAGGGATCGAATGAAAAGTTAAAGACGGTATTGGGAAATAATCCTTTTTACGGTGGTGTGCTTGCCAGCCAGTTTTATGATAATCCCGAGGGACTTACAGCCTCTATTACGATGAACCTGGCGACATCAGACGGGCTGATGATCTTCGACATCGTCCATATCATTGAGAAGAACTTATGGGAATATGTTGAACGGGGAATGAGAGAAGCCAAAGTGATTGAATAATTGAAATGGAAAATCCCAAGGAGGACCCCTCGCAATATGACTTATCCAAAGAGGCTACATTTGAAATTTGGTCGCTTCCAGCAGACCTTCCGTTTCTCGTGTATAGTTCTCCGGGGTCAGAAATTCGCATACTTGTATCACACTTATAATTTTATTGTGTTACAGACAGACGAAATCGCACTCTTTCATTTTTTTTATGAAAGTAAACCTGATAGCCTCGCCGACGCAGTTGAAAGAGATTTAGCTTACTGGTATCAACATGATAGCTATCGCCATTCACGCCCCAGATACTCCTTTTTCCTGGGTGTGATCATAAATTTTAAGGGGTGTAAACCCGAAAGTTCAATAAATAGGTTCAATAAAAGGTGTGCGGCTCAACGGCCGCATACCTCTTTTATGGCCTCTGCGATCAGCGGGATACCTTTCCGGATGGTTTCCACATCGGTATTGCAGAAAGAAACCCGCATAAAATCATTTTTAACGGCGTCGGGATCGAAAGTCTTTCCGGTGACAAAGACAACTCCCTTCCCGATTGATCTTTTCAAAATGGCAGTCGCGTCACAACCTTCCGGCAACCGGAGCCAGGTATAGAATCCTCCGCGTGGCCTTTCGAAAGTCACATAAGGTGGCAGTGACGCTTCCAATGCCTCGATCATGGCCAATCCGCGTCTTTTATATTCCTGCCGCACACTTGCCGTATAATCGTACACATCCTCCCGCCGGATAAATTTGTCGGCGATCACCTGTGATATGCTGGGCGAGCAGGCATCGATCGACTGTTTGATCAGTTCGCATTTCCGGTAGATCTCTTCCGGAACCAGCATCCACCCCAGCCTCAATCCGGGTCCCAGGATCTTGGAAAATGATCCTACGTAGCAGACATCGATTCCTTCCGGGTCTTCCGCCTTGATCAACCGCATCCCGGGCAGGTCTTCTTCATAAAAGTAGAGGTCGCTGTAGACATCATCTTCGATGATGGGGATATCCCTCTCTTTCAATAGCTCCACGATCTCCTGCTTCACCTTCGGTGAGTAAATTATTCCCGCGGGATTATGGAAGTTGGGCGTATAATAGAGGAATTTGGGGGCGGGCAGGGTGGAGTGGAGCCTCTTCCTGAGTTGTGTGGTATCCATTCCGTCCTCTTTTAGCGGGATAGATATCAGGTTTGCCCCATAGGCACGGAAGGCGGAGAGTGCTCCGATAAAGCTGGGAGTCTCCACCAGTATCGGATCTCCGGGATCGATAAATGCCTTGGCAAGGATATGGATGGCCTGCAGTGCTCCTGTGGTGATTATCAGTCGATTGGTTTTTATCGGTAAACCCTTCTTTTCCAGATAGCCTGAAAGTGATTCTAACAGCGATGGCAAGCCCGTGGTCGGCCCATACTGCATTGCCGTCTGTTTTTCCTTTTCGGTGAGCGACTGATAAATCCGGTCGATTGTTTCGAGCGGGAACAGTTCATTGCCAGGCATACCGCCTGCAAAGGAGATGATATTGGGAGCCGTAGCGAGGCTCATCAGGTCGCGGATCTCCGAGGAACGGAGATTGGTCACGCTGGTTGCAAATCGGGGCATAGTTGTTGATGTGATGATTTACTGATGTCTTTA
>JBAYRG010000067.1:0-11600 GCA_041676805.1 Proteiniphilum sp. | reverse complement strand
TGAAATATAGTGTATATGATTAGTTTCCAAAGATATATGATTTTAATTATATATGATGGTTATTCGCGAAATGGTATCCTCAAAAGACGTCTCATGGAGATTTTTTCCGTCAGTTTCCGGTACCCTAAGTTTGTTTTTGATAATCCGGTGTTTGCAAATGATCAACCTCAAAGTACTCCGGCAGATAGTGCAGGTATTTCAGCCGGCAAATGGCATTCTGAAATGTACTATATAGAATTCTCTGGCTTAAGTATGAGCTTTATACTTCCTTGTGAACCGGATCGTTCCGGCGTGCGTAATTTGTTTTTTATCAAGTTTTAAATAAAGTCTGTTTTGTCAATTGGCTTATACAAATTGTCAACATATTTTGTGGGATATTGATAGATGAAATTGACATTTTTACATTAACAAAGCACTAATATATATCATTTCGTTCTTTCATAGACACTAGTTGTCCAGAAAGAAAAACTAGTTCTATACATGGTACTTTGTTCCATTCTTCAATACTGATGACAGGATAAAACTTCGGTTTTGGTGTACCTGTTTTTCTATAATAATCAACAGCTTCTTGTCTGATATTAAAGTAAGGCCTCCGTCCTCTTTTAACCAGAAGTGTATCATTTAGCCAAACGGCAGGCATCAAGCCATACTCTATTTTTTTTGAACTCTGTAGCGCGTATTTTCGTCCTAACTCCTTGTCAAATTTGGTCTGCGTCAATTCTTCCATAATCCGGTATTGCTTATTATCCGGAAAAGCAGACTTAATGGCACTATCATCGAAGAACGTTATATTGCCAAGATAGAGGGTGCTGTCTATTAAAAACCAACGTACATAATAGGTAGTATTTAGCCCTTGACGATAAGAACTAGGAACAATAAAACTGGTTAAATCTGCATTTATTTCCACGATAGCGAATTTGTGATAGGAATCATAAATGTCCCTGTAATTCTCAAATGCGTTTAAAGGGGATTTCTGCATTAAATACAAAGAATTAGGGTGATCATTTATATCGAGCATATCTGTCGTTTCTGCCGACATCAAAAAGTCCAAAATAGAATCTTTTTTTGTTTTAGGTTGATTCTCAGTTATCTTTCCATCTTCACTTTTTTTTCGCTATTCCTGGTGTTTTGGCCGCTTAGTGTGAAACAGAGGATAATCAACACTAAAGAAAACAGCATTCTTAAATTTTTCATCTGGTCAAAAATTAAAGCAATAATTCAATTACATTAGATATTTTCTCCGATTGGCAATACAAATTTATTTATTTTACTCTTACCTAACAAACTATGATCATTCCTTTGACAAATTTTCTGTGCGGCTTGACATAAGACGTACAAAATTGGACTATTATTATTTTCATCTCTTATATTTTAATAAGATGCGAAAACAAATTATGATCCTTTTCCCAGGAAAATCAGGTGTGAGCGGTATCATTCTATGATTTCACCATTTATTACCAATCGCGTAACAGGTAATAATTTCTTTATCCGCTCGATTTCAGTATTGTTTATTTTCCCTGATAGCTGTAATGTCTCAATTTTGATTTCTTTTATTTTCTCAGGAATATTTATTTCATCTATAAACACTATATCAAGGTTTTTGATCTCTTTTAGCTTAAAAATGGCAGCAGGAATTTCTTTCACTCTAATAGCAATACCACCTCTGGATTTATTGTCGGATTCAAATTTTTGCTTTAAACCAATATTTTGAATATCCTTCTTTCTTATCATCCAACCTATTTTTGGGGTTAAAGCATAATTATCTTTATTTTGTTCAAGGCCGACGAAACCTGCCCATAGTTCTAACATGGTTTCTTCTTGTTGTTCATTGATGTGTTTTAAATCAACTTTCACGATCTCTTCCGGAAGAGTTTCTCTACCTTTAACTTGTTTTAAGTCATTACGTTTTCCGTTTTTATCGTATGGAAAAAATTTCACAATCCACCCATCGATGATATTTGGTGCTCCGTATTTCTTTTGGGAATGATATTTAAACATATTCTGCCAAAATATCTTGTCAACTTCTCCGTTAGATGCTGCTATAAATTGTGCTAATAATGGTTCCAATTCAGATATCCACCAGTTCAAATCATATTTCGCCAATTGTTTTGTCTTATCTAACACTTTTTGCCAATCTTCCGTAGTTCCTTGTAAAGTTATTTCAGGTATACCGCAAATGACATAAATGACAATAAATTCAAAATAGGGTTCCATAGCTTCCATGATTGTTATTTCAGAAGCAATCCGGGTTGTAGGTGTTGTTGTGGAAAAATTGGCAGATAACAATTCCATTAGATCGGTTCCTGTGTACAAGGCTATTTGGTTTTTGAATTCGGGAAAAATTTCTTCCCACGGACTATCAGGATTTTCCAGGGTTATTTTACTGGAAGATATTATCAATGATAACTTGCCTGAAGAATCAATAAAATGATGTCGTAAATTTTCCGAGTTGGCATTCACATGCCTTGCAAATCCTTGGCTTATGAGCAGCCATATCATATCGGGCGACAATACAAAAGCTCTGTGGTCGGCATATGCTTGGTACATTCCATTGAAAAAAGAATGATACCCGTAATTTACAAGGCTGTCGGGCAGTTCACTTTGAGCAATGATACTATAAGGAAGTTTTATACTATCCTTTAGTACTTTTGGCCATAAATCCACATCAGACGCAATAAGCCTTTCATAGATACTTTTGCTTGATTGCTCATACAATAATTTCTCGGGTTTAGATAAATTCTCTATTGAAAAAGTTATCTCATTTTGACAATACCCCTTCAATGAGACTAATATGCATAGCCATAGAACCAATTTTTTCATTATTTTTCATCTTTAGTGTCAAGTTATAAGTCAAATGATATTTTCATTATTTTTCCATCACCGAAAAATCGTCCAATATACTTTACACCAATAGATATCTTTTCAAGCTTTTGCTTTTATTTATCAGATGATGTCTCAGCATGCAGTGTATGTAATAGAGTTTCAAATATATATAATTGAAATTATTTATCATGGTTATTTGCGAAATATCTTCTTCAAAAGACGTTCTGGGAAGTGCTCGCCCGTCATTTTGCAGTAATTTGTTCATGTATTGACGTTTTTTGAAGGATTTCTTACGCAAAAAAGGATCACAAAAAGAAAATACACTCCACTTTTGATAAAATTATGTAATTGGCCGGTTTTTAGTTGTGGGCAAGGTATAGAAACTACAAGACCGTGTTGAATTCATGCAAATCCTGGTGGATGCGAAAGCCAATCAATTAGATGAATCAAAAGTTTATTGCCGTATTAAATACATTGGAAGAGTAACTATAAGTCATGTTTTAGAGAAAGGAAAGGTATAGAATAACCCAATAAAGTAACGAGATCATGAAAAGAATATTTGTATTAGCACTTCTTGGCCTGGGGCTGATGACTCAGACTCACGGACAAACCGCCAAGAAACAGAATGAAAACAAGGTCGGGAAAACATATAAGAATGAACTTTTTCGGTTTAGCGCGACAGTACCCGACAGTTGGAGATTGTACGGGCAGATTGTGAACGACACCATACATCACATGGCGATTGCCGATTGGGGATTACCGTTGGTTTATAGTGAACTGGAGAAAGTGGAAATTGAAAACTCCGTTTCGATTGTTGCCTATAAGAGGAAAGAGATTAATTCGGTGGAAGAATTGAGTCTATTTGAATATGCAAGATATATGGGAAATAGTAATAGAGGCGATGAAATAGTGATGGAAGTAGATCAAGTAAACCCGGATGCAAGATTCCTTCATATTACAAAAACGACAGGTGTAAAATTCCGTGCAAAGCAGTATCTTGTTTTCAAGGATAACACCGGTTATGTCGTTACTTTTATGGCAACCCCAGGGACATACGACAAGAATTTGAACGCCTTTGAAGAGTTTTATAAAAATGTGAGGTTTGAATAAGGTGATAACCGGATAAATAGTTGTTTCATGAAAAGAATAATTATTGTTATTACAGTGCTGATTATCTATGTGATAACAGCGTATTCTCAGGTATATATGACAGGGGATATAGAGAGGTTATATTCAGGCCATGGGCCTTATACAGTTACTGGATTGCGTTACTTGATCCGTAACGACGACAATGCCATACGGCCGGGCGACTGCTACGAACTGGTTTACTGGGATAGGGGGCAATGGATTTCACTGGGAAAACAAATAGCACGGGAAGCGAAACTCAAATATGATGATGTGCCCACAGGAGCGTTATTCCTACTGCATAACCATACCCGGGGAAAGGAGGAACGGCCTTTCACCTATGAAAACGGACAGCAAGTCTGGTGGTGAGAGCCGGGCTCTTGTTGAGAAATTTTCTCAACGTTTGATAAATATGGAAGCCATATGACAACGCAAAGAAATATATCTTTTGTTATATCCACGATATATCTCGTGCTTCTTTTATGCGGGACGCTCTTTTTTACGCCGGATATATTTGTGAGCCGATATATAACCGCCCCCATATTATGGCTGCAAGCCTGGCTGGGTATCGGGTTACTATTGTATGCTTTCCTGAAAAAAGGTAATATAGACATACCTCCACCCCGTTATATTGGTCTTATCTTAGCATGGTTCTTTTATCATATGGTGCGGGGTGGTTGGAGTTTTGAAAGCCTTGTCAATTACATGACGGTTATAACCGTTTTTCTTGTCTTTTATTGGTATTGGAAGGAAGTTCCTCAAAGACATATTTCGTTTGCCATATTTGTCTGTTTAGGATTAATTGTCTCTATATGGGGATTAGGACAATATTTAGGGTGGATATCCGAAACATACAGTTTGTTTACAATGACCGGACCGTTCAACAACCCGGCGGGTATCTCGGCGTCCCTTGCGTTACTTTTCCCATTTTCGCTCTACTCTTGTTATAAATCGAAAGGTAAAACCAGATGGGCAAACATTATCGTTTCTTTATTAATGTCAGTCACGGTTATCTTGTGCGGCGCCCGTGCCGGCATACTGGGCATTGCCGTGGCAACCTTCCTTTTCACGGTTCATCTTCTTAGGAAGGAGAGAGGGATAAAATTGTCTTTCTTTCATCACGTCATCATTGCTCTGGCGTGCATCTTGTTGCTGGGCGGTTTGTATTTTATGAAAAAGGACTCGGCAGACGGGCGGTTGCTTATCTGGCAATGTTCGGGACAATTAGTCAAACAGGCTCCCCTGTCCGGACATGGAAAAAATGGCTTTACAGCCTACTATATGACGGAACAGGCTAACTACTTCTCCCGGCATCCCCAAAGTAAATTCGCAATGCTTGCAGATAACACGAGCCACCCTTTTAACGAGTTTATGAAGGAAGTTGTCGAATATGGGGCTATTGGGTTTCTCCTTTTGGCCATGCTTGTTGTGATACCCCTGTATCAATCAAGGAAGAAACATTCTCTTGAAATAATCATCGTCCGCTTGAGCTTGCTATCCATCGGGATATGCTCGTTTTTCTCTTATCCGCTTTATTACCCGTTTATTCGGTTAATGATTGTCTTGTTGCTTGCTTATCTTGTAGCGGAACAAGAAAGATCAATCGTCACCAGCCTCCATAATACCTATTTCTCTAAATCGACAATTGGCATAGTTTCTATTTTCATCCTTGTGATCGCTGTTTACCAAGTCCGTATCGAATATAAATGGAATAAGATAGCAGACAACTCGCTGTCAGGGTTCACAGAAGAAATGCTTCCCGAGTATCAGGAGTTATATTCCGGCAGTTATTTGAAAGAGAATGCCCTGTTCTTGTATAATTATGCGTCTGAGCTCAATCAAGCCGGAGAATACGCGAATAGCAATATAATATTGCTGGAATGTTGTAACTATATGAATGACCTGGAAGTTCAGATGTTAATGGCTAGTAATTTTGAAAAGATGAATGATGTGGTTTCCGCTGAACAATCTTTAATATTAATAAGCCGGATGGTTCCGGTTAGGTTCTTTCCTCTTTATCGGCTGGCCAAACTACACGAAAAGAAGGGGGATAAGACGAAGGCCAGAGAAGTGGCTGAAAGAATAATCTGTAAGGAAATAAAGATTCCATCCATGAAGATCACGGTCATGAAAAATGAGATGGAAGAATTGATAACCAAACATCAAACTAATGAGTAAGGGTGAAGAAACGGGCTCGCCACCCATCATCGGGAATGTGAAAGCGAAAACCGACATGAAACAATAGAGTAGCCGAGGATACTGAAAATCGAAAGAGTAAGAAATTTCTAACATTCAATAAAATGAAAAAGATTAAATTATTATTGATACCGGTTGTTTCTTTGTTATTATCTGTTACTGGATGTGAAGGAATAGAAACCGATGGCATGGGCAATGCGATAGAGGAATCCACAGAAATGGAGGAATATATTTTGGCTGGTTTGGATTTGCAGCATTCCCTGAACCAGTTCAGACAAGAATTAAGGGAGATCGACATGTTATCCCTCACACCCACCTTGGATGCAAGGAGCAATCTGGTGATTAACATTCCCACAAAAATTAGTATTGAAATAAAAGCTAAAAGTTTCAACACAAAGAAGAAAGCATTGCTTGAAAAACATCCTGAGTTAAAGAGTATGAAATCCGTGAAAAGGCTCGATCACATCAAAGAAACAGTGGATAATTCTCTGAAAATAACAAAGGCAATAATGGAATTTGAATTCTCCAATCAACCGCGTTTAAGATCAGATACTGCTGAAGTAGGAAACTATGAGTCCGAAGCTGATGCTTTTGCCTTTCTCGACCAACAACTAGCAAGTCCCGACTACGTGGAAGTAGTACTCATCGTTTTTACTGACGGTACAGCAATGACATACATTAAGGATGATTTTACAGCCGAATCATGTTATTATCCCCGTTTGAAGAAGGTAGATGATGAATGGTATTTATATAGTTCCCAGTATCCAAAACCCATCCAATATATTGCTCATACTCATCAATATTCAAGTGAGCCCTCTCAAGAGGATTTAGATACACGATTAGATGGTTTAGATGAACGTATATATACTTCTGGTGGTAATACAAATCCGTATAACGATAATTAAATATGATATTTAGTAAGATAATAAGATATGGAATACATTATAAAATCAACATTATTGACTTTCTGTTTATTTGTATTATTACCAAATCTTGAGATTATGGCTCGGCTAATTAACCCTGATCCGGAAAGTTTCGAGTTTAAAAAAACAGTTGAGCCGGCTATGATTGCTCACGGACTTCACAATACGAAAGGAAAAAATGCTTCACATCAAAAATTCTTTTCCGGGTATAACAGTATGGTGGAATTTTTTATGAACCACAGTTTTAAAGGTCCCTCCGGTTTTAGAATAGACAGTCTGGATGAGTGTAATTACAGGTTAGAAGTAAAATGGGTTTCTAATCAGCAGGAAGTTCTGGGAAAATTAAGAAAAGAGTTTCCACTAAAAAGTATCAAAGCAGGGGAATCTTTTACTTTAACAGAAGAAGAAAAAAAAGAGATAGCAAGATATAATCGGCGGCAAACTGAAGAAATGTATACAAAGGCATCTGAAAAATATGAAATCAAAATGAAAGAAATTTCTGTAAGTAAGTCTCTTGGAGATAAACTATACGAAATAATAACATTCCTAATAGATAGTCATGTTAATAAAGGAATTCCCCGGATATCGAAGGACGGGTATACGGCTATTTTCCGGTGTGTTGTTGGAGAAGAGGTCTGGGATTTTTCGGCTAAGAATCCTTCGGGAATATTCAAAGAAATGACAAATATCTGTACCCAGATAGTAGAAAGTGTGAAAGAAAATGGAGATGGAATAAATGAAAATGAATATATAAGTCTATTGGATAATCTTGTTGAAAAGGAGTAAACTTGAGTTGATTCTGGAGCAACTGCTGATCAATATTCTCATCAGCAGTTGTCTTGGAATCAAAAATGGATGATGTTGATATAAAAAAATATTGGGCACAGGAATGGTATAAATCCCACCGTCCCGGGGAAATTCTATTTATATCGAGAGGCGAGGGAAATTCTCCGTTAGAGGTCAAGCCCGATTGGGCACAGGCAGTGGTATCGTCCGACAAGAAACAGAGAGTGGTGGAAACCGGCCTATTCATGAAAGGAGGCCTGTTTTTAACCATGGACGAAAACAAGCAGAAGTTCGAGGATACCGGTGATGAGCGCTATGTGTCTTCGCACACCCGGTTAGTAATAAGGACCCGGCTGAAAAACAAAAAAACAAGCGGCTTCCTGATGACCGTTATGCCTTCGGTGGAGTACATCGAGTTGACAGATTTCAACCCTTTCGACAAAGTAAATTACATCGACCGCGACAAGCAGTTCACGGGTCGTATTATCTATCACAGCCTGGACGGGGAATTCATGAACGGTTGGATGTATGAAAACGGTAAGATCACCCATAGCATAAAGCCCGCACGTGAGATAGACGATCCGGTGGTCATGATGAAGTCGTCGGGTTCTTACGACTGCGAACTTATTCAAGTATGGGGAATGACGCGTATTTGTACCGACTGGTACCAATATGTCAACGGCATACCGGTTTACATGGGTACTACCTGTACTTCCTGGGTATGGGGTGTGATTGACTCTTACTATGAATGCACATGGGTCGACGGCGATGGTAGCGGTGAAGACGGAGGGGAAGACAATGGTAGTAGCAGCGGCGGTGGCGGTGGCCCCGGCGGTACCGGTGGCCCTGGCGGCAATGACGGATACATTGGGGGAGGTATCATTTCCTCCAGTGGTATTTGCTCAGATGAGACCGTGGAGAACTCCAGCGCTATTCAGGGGGTTTTGACGAGCCAACATACGGATTACCCTCTTCAATCGGTTTCCCTTAACATGGATATATTGAGGGGTTACGCGACAACAAAAGCCAATGAGTGTGCTTTTACAATCTCAAATTATGATGGGGAATATGCGGGACTTTTAAACAGTGATGAAGAAGTTATAACAGAATCCGGGAGTAGCGGACAAGTCACTGTTAGCCGTTACCCGTCTACTTATATGTGGGTGCATACCCACCCCCAGGGACAAAATCCTGCCCCGTCACCCAATGATGTTGTCCAACTTTTATTCGCGGCGGTAGATGGAAGCCCGAATATCCGTTCCAACGTGATTGTTGCCCATGATGGTAGCGAGTACATAGTGCATGTAGTTGATCCGGTGAAATTTATGAATTACGCAATGGTAGGCGCTATAGACCTTTATGAATACAATGGGGCGGATTTCAGGCCAAACACCGCTGTTTCGAATGAATATGAAAAAGTAAGGAAACAACTCAGCAGGAACTCATATACCCAGAATGACGCGCAAGTTTACGCTTTGGCACATGTCCTTGACTTCTTTGATATGGGAATAAAAATCTATAAACGGGATAGCCCGTCCGACGATTTCAAAGAACTAAAAACTGTTCAATACAACAACAATAAATATCAACCCCAAAAATGTGAATAATATGAAAAAGATTGCATTATTTTTAATTCTTCTTCCCCTGTTGTGTCGGTTGTCGGCTCAAAACGAGCTGCCCTACAAACCGTTCGAGGCGTTCAATAACGATACGCTCGCGTTTATGGATTATAATTTCAGGCAACGGGCTGAATATTACAAGGGAAAAACGGTGGGCAAGGTGTTGGAAGACATTTCACTGCCGATAAAAGTATTTGAACGTGGGATGAAAGGTTATACGACATTTTGTATTTTGGTATATACAGATTCCGTTCCCCATGAGATGAAGGGCAATTATATAACAGTTTTTTTACAAAATCCTGTAGATTCCAGGAAGCTTGTCAAATTAATGGGCGGGGACCCAAACTCGAAAACGTGGACCCCTGAAATATACGAATTTCTAAAAAACGAGAAGGTGGAAGTTGTTCGGCCTAATCATTACAGGCTCTGGAAAGAAAAAGGAATTCGGATGTAGATACAACCGGTAAATGAAACCGTTTTATTGTGAAAGGGAACTGCCGTAATACAGGCAGTTCCTCTCCGGTAAGAAATTTTACTTCCCTTCCCGGCCAATAGCATGGTATGGAACCATCCAATCAATGGAATTCACGTTCATACCACGGGGGATAAAATAATTTTCCATTGTCGGAGCTGGAAAGATATGGAGATAATATGAAACGAGCATTCAGATCATTAAACGCAAGAATATGATTAAAGCGAGTTCCATACACCAACTAGAAAAAAATAAATTAATCGTATGAAAAAGATTGCATTATTTTTAATTCTTCTTCTCCTGTTTTGCCGGTTATCGGCTCAAAACGAGCTGCCCTACAAACCGTTCGAGGCGTTTAATAACGATACGCTCGCATTTATGGATTATAATTTCAGGCAACGGGCTGAATATTACAAGGGAAAAACGGTGGGAAAGGTGTTGGAGGACATTTCCTTGCCGATAAAATCATTTACACGTTACATGAGAGGAAACACTACAATTTGTGTTATAGTGAATGCCGATTCCGTTTACCGCGAGTTTAAGTCCAATTATATAAGGATATTTTTACAGACTCCGGTGGAATCCAGGAAGCTTGTCAAATTAATGGGTGGAAATCCAAATTCTATGATATGGACTCCGGAAATATACGAATTTCTAAAAAATGAGAAGGTGAAAAGTGTCTGGCCTAATCATTACAGGCTCTTGAAAGAAAAAGGAATTCAGATGTAGATACAACCGGTAAATGAAACCGTTTTATTGTGAAAGGGAACTGCCGTAATACAGGCAGTTCCTCTCCGGTAAGAAATTTTACTTCCCTTCCCGGCCAATAGCATGGTGTGGAACCATCCAATCAATGGAATTCACGTTCATACCACGGGGGATAAAATAATTTTCCGTTGGCGAAGCTGGGAAGATATGGAGATAATATGAAAAAGATTGCATTATTTTTAATTCTTCTTCCCCTGTTTTGCCGGTTATCGGCTCAAAAGGTTCTTTGGATATCCGGGAGCTTAATCCCGATAATATCAAATCGATACAAAAAGGTACCATAATTTACGGGAAAGAAAGAGAGGACGGGATGATACCGGTAATAAAAGAGGAAAAAAATAAGAACCCGATAATTTTCCTGGATGGGGAAAAGATATCTCCGAAAGAACTTGAAAGAATTAAAATTCGCGATATTGATTTGGTTACCATTATCAAAGATAAAACTGCAATTGGAATTTATGGCGATAAAGGGACAAATGGTGTGATTGAAGTAAGGACAAAATCAGAAAGGGCAGGACCTTTAGTTTTCCAAGACGGGAAGAGGGTGCCGTCAGGAAAGCTACGCCATATCCGGCCTTGGGAGAGAGTATATTTTGGGATGGAATTTGGTGAAACCCTCCCCGATATTTACGGCAAGGGGGATTACGCGAAATATGGAGTAATAACTGTAAGGACGAAAGAAAAATCCCGGGAAGGTATCGAGAAAAGAGCCGCTTCCGTCGACAAGGGTAGGGCTATTATGAAGAGGTCTGTCAAGAATAAGCCTCTTGTTAAGAATAGTTATATTAAACCTAAACCCTAAAAAAATAGGTAATAGAAAAAATTGAAAAAACCGCATGAATATTTGTTTGTGTGGTTTTTTTGTTATAATTTTGTATTACCTATTTA
>JBAYRG010000066.1:0-11685 GCA_041676805.1 Proteiniphilum sp. | reverse complement strand
ATGTTTGAGGTAATCGGTGGACATGTAATAGGTTTTTCCCCCGTATGTGTGGGGAACCCTGTTGGCACCGGGGGTGGTATGGATCATTCCGGTGATGAGGATATTGACGGTGATGCTGGTAATACCAAGATCATCGAGATCGCCCACAAACTGGTTCATGAAAAATCCGCCCAACCCTTTCTTGCTGGTTAAAACCCCCGAAGGCATAGATTGCTTGGGCTCGATTATATCGGCATATCTGGCGTGGGAGGCGAGCGATTGGTTATTGCCATTCTCCTTGACGATGACCCATCTGGAAAGTAAACGGTCGTAGTCCAACCCTTTTTTCTTGATGACCCGTGGCAGGGTCACCCGAAACGATTTGTTGTCAAGTGCGATTTTGTCGTTGAAGCGGATGGTGGTAACCAGTGTGTCATTCGGAAAAACTTCACACAGGTTGAACTTTCCTTCGCCGCTGTATTCTCCGATGACGGTAATTTCGGTTCCACCCACCTTTACTTCGCTAATGGAAGAGGAGAAACGTTGCTTCAGATAAGCGGCCAAAGCCTCATTGATTGCTTCATCCTGCTTTATCTTGCTCTCTTCCTTGTCATAAATCTCCTTTTCTGACATATTCATCGATCTGAAATAGATATTCCGGATCTCGATATCGATCCCGCTTTTTGTGCCGAAATCAAACCTGATGAAATCCTCCTGTTTTCCCCATGAAAAATCTTTTCTCGATTTCACCAGATTGATGGAGTGGTTTTTCCAGGTGGAGGTGGCAGGTATGGCTGTGCCAAAAACAGAACGGCTCTCACTGATGGAAGGACCGAAGAATATCTGAGGCTTGTCAATCTCTTTCGAACTTTTGTATTCAAATGTCAACACAACGGAGTCCTGATGAAGCGTTTTTGAGATCCCTTCGGTCATGATATAGGGATCTCCTCCTGTAGTCCTGATCGAATAGCTATTTTTCTCGCCTTGCGATATGGTCAATTGATTGGCCGACGCAAGTCTGAATTTCAGGTATTCGGTCTTCGCTGTGGGTTTGATCACAACTGGGGGTGTGACATCGGGCTCTTCACCCTTACATGAGAGGAAAAATAGTGATAAGATGATGATTTTTGTGAAAAAAAGAATGTAACCGTTCGACTTATTCATAATATTTGTTAAATTTATATCTTATGCAGCATAGTCATCCAAGGTGATTCTACCTATTTTATACCGTTTATGTCCGTCCTGTCCGGTATAGGGAAGTTCGTAAACCGGTGTCCCATCCAGTTTTCCCACAGAAATGAACAGGTCATAAGTTCCCGGCTTACATGCACGGAAAAAAATGCCTTTGTTATCCCGATGAGCCGGAGCTATCACAAAAGTAGAAGTGAGTGGCTGTGGAATCATATTTCCGGGTGGTGCGACCAGTAGATTTTTTAGATTGAAGGAGGTGTCGGTCAATACGGAAACAATTCCTCCCTTTTCATCCTTCAGGGTAAAACAGGGATAACCACCCTTATAACAGGGTGCCACTCCGGCGTTGGCCCATTTGCTCTGAATAATGAAAGGTTCGCCTTTCCTGACGGTGGTAGGCCAGATGATTTCAGGCGCCTGTAGACGGTAACCGATACGTTTGTTTATGCGTGCAATGATATCCCTGTTTGCCTCATAAAAAATATCAGGCCACCAGTGGATAGAGAGAAATGACGCATGATAGTCTTCAACCGCTTTGAGCAGCAGTTCATCGTCCCATGCTCCCCGTTCCACCGATCCTCCATAGTGTTCATGCTCCAGTACCACCGGGAGGGTAGGCCAGAAAAGTTGCGCCATTTCACTATGATACCAGTTGTTGGGATGGGGTTGTACCAAGATGCTGTCATCATGGATGGTGACACCTTTCGAAAAAGCATAGTCGGTGATAGGAAACCGTTCAGCTCTCACATTATGTCCTACATAGTCGTCCGAGATACAAAGGGTACTGTTTTTAAAATGACGCCGATAGAGGTCGATCATCCTTTTCTGTGTCTCGAATCCCCATGAATGGCCATGTTTGGGAGTAGTGAGTTCGGTATGGCCTTCGCCCCACATGCCGTAATGGCCGATAAAGAGATAGGCAACGGTAGGGTTGTTATCATATCTCTCGGCCAGTATACGCACGAAATTCTCCACCTTTTCAAGAAAAATGGGATCGTCATATTCCGGTTCAAGATAACCATCTACTTCGTAATATTTTGCTCCTGCATCATATACCCATCGGGGAGTACCTGACCCCATCCAGTTTTCGGTGGCCGTGATGCAGAGGGCTACTTGCCCGCCATGGTCTATCCATCGTTGCGCGGGAGTATCGAGTATCTCCCACATGAAATTGTTCTCTTCCGGCTCAATAAATGCCCAGGGAATACGGAGGAACAGGGTGTTCATTCCCGGAAAATAGCGTACCGTATCGGAAGGTTCCAGTTTCGACCCATAGTTCTGATAGAGATTCGAGTAGAAGTAGGTAACCCATCCCATACCCGGATTGATCAAAGCCTGACCATGGTCAACAGGTGTGGCGCGATGGATATCGGTAGGCAGAGAATCATATTGGGGTGAGGCCATAGTCATGGTTTCACCCCTTGTTGGAATCCGTCCAGTATCCAGTGATAAGCCCAGCAGGTCGGAGTGAAAACCAGCAGCCAATCCGGCTGTGGCGACACCCACTGTCTTGAAAAATTTTCTTCGTCCTGTGCTCATATTCAGTCTCTTTATTTCTTTTTATATTCAGGAATAGTGGGATCTGGCTAGTTGTTCTCTATTTCGTTATTAAGCCAATTCATATGGTTGATGAAAAATTGACGATCGCATTCCACCTCTTTCAACTTTGATTTTGTTTTGTACTAAGATTCATTTTGTGATATGACATAAGAACAATGATGTCAGATTGTCACGCTAAGCCATTTTCCCGAAAGAGAAGCGTCGATATCAAGTAACAGTAATTCTCCTTTCACTTTCGAAGGAATGGTCTGCTCTCCCGCTTTTACCACCGGTGTTTTTTTGCCGTTAGCAATCGGTAATGACACATTCCCTGTTCCTTGAATCTGAATCTGATAGACCGTTCCCTGTACCATACTTTCAGGAATAAAGACAATTTTTTCCAGTGGTTGTTCTGCAAAGGTGTACTTCCGGCCATCGATAGTGATACCTTTGCAACTATTCCCGATAAAGGCCGTCAAGCGATTGTCATCACCTGTTCTGAATGCCATCGATAGTTTTCCGTTATATGTGATCCTATGTCCGTTGATAGCACTATTGCTGAGTTCAATGGTGTCGGTTGGCAAAGGATTGACCGACAGTGCTTGTGCATCCCTTTCGACATTACGAGAAAATCCGGTATCCCAATTTTCCCTGTGTGTGCGGTAATGGCGTACTACCATCGTTGTCCCGTTGGGGAAAGTGGTCACGAAGTAATCCGAAGTACGTGATACTACGGAGGGATTATCGTTGACATCTTTCAGGCGCCCGGTGGCGGGATAAGCATTGGCTGCGTGAAGTAGTTCGAATAATGTGCGTACTTCGTAACCAAGGCTCTGCGACTGATCGTCGCGCGGACGGAATCCGAGATAGTAAAATGTCCCTTCTCCATGATCGGTTTTTACGCCGACAATTTTACCATCACATTGTGCAATTATCTCATTATTGGTCGATTCGGCCGGATAAATCCTGTCTACAAGAAAATCGGTGAGGATCGTTTGCGATGGTACAGCAGCAAAGCTACCACTGAAAGTAACCTCCTTGCCTGTGGCAATCTCTCCCATAAATGTATCGTAATGGTAACGGACTCCCGCCAGCCTCTGCCATTGTTCCGCGCAACTGTTTCCTTCCGAATCGAGCAAAGGTGGGGTTCCGAACCAGAGCACTTTGCCGCCATTCTTCATGAATTGTTCTATCATATCGAGGAGTCCCTTTTCCGGCAACGGTTCAAACATCACGACCAATGTACCGTAGGTTTTCTCTTTTACCTTTAGCCTGCCGTCAGTCAACACTTCACCCATCTCCATTAGTTTTTGAGCAGTCAGGTAATTGGTATACCCATACTGCGTCATCCAGCTGCCGAAACGTTCTTCAACTGCTACCAGGCTTAGGGGATAGATAGTCAGCACCTCTATATCACGATGGACATTTCCAGTAACCATCGATATATCTCTGGGAGGCTGGGCGCCAAAAGCGTAATTAACCGCCATGCGACGTTTGTGAGCCTCTGCCGGGAAACCCCATGCTGCCGCATATGCATTGGGATATTTGTTGATCACCCCGATAGAGGTAGCCATCGCTGCACCATAATAATTACGATCACTCCAGCCACATTCAGCGAAGTCGTTCCCTGTCGGTTCTAAGTATTCGCCCCATTTGAAATAGTCATAACAAGCCGATGCTGCCTGATGCACTGTATTGCTCCATATAAAATTAGAGGTATATTCATACTGTGCAGGTATTGGAGACAGCTTTTCCGTATTCCAGAGGTCAATAGTAGGACTTTCCGCCCATGATGCATGGGCACCTGTCTTCAATTCTCGTCCGAATAGTGATTCTGCATATTTTTTCGCATCGTTAAAAAGATCGACAACGCCGTTATTCAATAACTTGTAATAGCGGTCGCGTAACAGATAAGTTTTGTGGATATCTTCCGGCGCAACTCCCATTACATACTGAATATTGAGAACCGAATGGGCAAACGGCTCATAGTTCGGTGCGCCATATACGAAGTAGAGCAGATATTTGTCGTCGAATGGTTGTCCGTATTTACGGGTGTAAGTATCAGCCATACTTTCAGAGAGATAAAGGGAGTTGAACTGTCCGTTCTCATGATGGCTGAAATAACTCCAGTCTTGCTGGATATGCATCTCATCGGAATAGAGTTCTGTAAGATTCACACCTTTATCGTGATATTTTTCTACCAGTGTATTAAGAAAAACAGGTGCGTCGGCATTAAAATAATCCATCTCCTGGGTTTCATATTCAAGCATGACCATGACCCGGTCGTAACCTTCTACCTCAGGTTCTTCGCCAGAAACCTGTAATAACCGCATTTCTATACTTTGCCCGACGCCTTGTGCTCTGTAATTCATTGTGTCGGTTGCCTCGTATGTAATCTGATTTAACTCTACAATATCTTCCGGTTTTACTACACGAAAGGGTATAAAGCCGCCACTTTCTTTAAAGGCATACGCCTTGACGTTTTTCAAGGTTACCGGTGATTTACCCTTGTTGTTGGTCCAATAGAGTTGATGCCATATGGGGAGATGAAACTTGCCGGTTTTAGCATCCCTGAATCCCACCTTGTAGGCTAGCCAGCGTCCACTATTGCCGGTCTGTTTTTTGTATGCCGCTCCCAGTTCCAGTGGACTCAATAGGCTCAGACAAATCCCCATATCATACTGTTTGACGAAATCACTGATGATCTTGATATTATCTACATATTCGTCGGTGTCGGGTGTCAGTTCTCTTTTGGCACCCGTATCGTTACGGTATTGCCGGAAAAATTCGTCGAATGCGATGATAAGTTGTTTAGAACCACGCTTGCTCCCTTCCTCACAGATCTGTCTCAGGCTCCGGACGTACTTGTTGTAGCCGAGTGAGAGATCCATCTCTTTGTCCGGATCGGTCAGATCTCTCAATTGTTGATCACTGGTAAGGATAATAGACTGTGCCTGAAGAGACGATCCTATCCCAAAAAGGCACCCAATTATAGATATTAAAAAGAATATTCGTATTGTTTTCATATGTAAGTTGTTAATTTTTAATTCTACTGGTCTTTTTAAGTCACCTTTGGCCTTCGATTTTCAATTTTACGCTTAACATATTCAAGTGAACTTAGATATTTGCTTCGCTCAACATAATAAAAACAAGTTTTTCCTCTCTATTCATTTATTGAAAAAGTTCAAATATATCGTATGAAGCTTGCTTTAGTTATGAGCTTGTGTGAGAACATCTCCTATGCTATTTTCCCAAATTTATCCTTGTAATTTTTGCCTGACCTGCATTTGAAAATGAAATTCTAATATCTTTCATAGCGCCCTGGTAGCCGGGAGCGGCAGATAAGTCAATCCGATACTTATGAGGATGACCGTCTGAGACTATGGTTTGTTTGACCGTTATAGTTGGTTTTGTTGGAAAGAGGAGCGCTTTTATCTCTTTCTCTTCTTCAACGCTGAACTCTCCTTCACTCCAGTTTAGCCAATCGGTGAAATCTGATTGGCTGACCGGCCGTATTTCAATAATCAATTCCAGCTCTTTACCCTTTTCTGAGGTAAACAGACCTTCGATTTCCAGGAATGGCGATTCGGATGCTTGCCAGAATGTCAAAGGACTTATCAGTTTTGAGTTCTTTTCGAATTCTATATTTAATCCGCCTTGAATAGGGAATCCGGTATCTTTTATTTTACCATCATAATACCAGTGGTTACGTGAGTTTTCGAAACGCCAGTCGGAATTTGACCCGATGTTTCGGTTTTTCTTTGCATACGACCGGATATCATCCAAGGTGCCCAATATGAATGATGTCTTATAGGTCCAACGAATGTTGTGGTCAATAATCTGTCTACCAACCGGTGCAATATGTCCTGTCTGGCCGTCTTTTTCACCGCCATATCCTTTGAATGCATCGTTGGGGTGAAATCCACCGTTAAAGTTCATTACTTCAGGTTGAAATACTCCTATTCCATACCCTTGGTCATCCAGCAGTGCAGCCCAATTTTCAGGGGTATAAAAATGTACCCAAGGCCATCCTTTCTTGTCGTTTTTGTCAACGATAACAGTTACAGGCTCATCGGTAAAAGGGTTATCGCCAAGGTAGGCAACCAGCTTGTACCATGAACCGTTTGTATACACAGCCGGCATTTCCTGTCCGGCGGCGTGATATTGCGTTTTGTCCTCCCTGTCATTCACCAGGGTGGCCTCCATCGTGATCACATTATCTTTCAGGGTATAAAGGCTTTCAAATACGCATTCACCTGCAACACCCGTTTTATGGGGCCATTGCATCGGAATACTTCTGACAAAGATAGCATTCTCTCCCCGTTTTTCATAGGAAATTAACTTTGAACGGTTACCTCCTGCATCTCCCGATTGAATCGGATTCCATCCTAATCCTTCCCACTCAGGAGTAGGCCTTTCACCCCTCGGACCAATATAGGGCCAAGGTCCGCTATAAAAAGACATTTGTATCTGTCGCCCCCAGTCGAAACTGTTGATCATATTATGACCTCCGTTGGCTTTATCGGAGAGATAAGTGACGGCGCCTCCCAAGCCCAAATCCACTCCCAGTTTTAGTCGCTCATTCTGAATGTACACCATACGGGGAGAAATCACATCAGGAGTGGTCGGGCTGTTGCCACCGGCACATGCGGTAAAACCTCCTGAGCACAAATATATGAACAATAAATAGAGGTACTTTCTATCCATTTTTGTCAGATTCCTTTTATTGTTACCGGCCCTAAAAGTCCCGATTTTTGGAGCGGGGAATCAGCCGAATAATGTTTATAGGTGGTGAAAGTGTAACGTTCACTCGGCCTCTTCTCCTGGTTGATGATCCAGTCGGGCCATTGACCCTGTTGAATACCGTCGTCGGGTAACTTTTCATCACCAATCAACCGATTGATCCATAAATTGGCCACTTGAATCTCCAGGAAATTATTTTCACTCTTCACCAATGATGTGATATCGAGTTTCCAGGGGTATGTCCAGACAATCCCGGCATCTTGGCCGTTCAGTTTTACCTGCGCCATGTTCTTCACATCTCCCAGATCGACATAATATTTCCTAAACTGCCCTATATTTTCGGAAGGCAGGTCGAATTCGATGGAGTAGGTGGCAATTCCGGAGTAATATTTAATTTCTTCCAGATGATGACTGCTCCAATCGGTAAGCGAGTCAAACTGAATTGCGGCAGGCCCTCCGAATGTGGGATCGAAGGATACCTCCCAGTTGCCATCCAACGTGGTGATCACCGATTCGGGAGTGAAAAAAGAGTCATAACTGTCCGTTTTGTGATTTTTATCGAAAACGATAAAATAGCTCTGGTAAGGCTCAAATTTGAGTCTCATGGAAGTGAGCCGGTGATCATGGATGGCTTCATCAATTTTGTAGATCTCTCCGGTGATGGGATCCCATAACATCGGATTGGGTTGGGTTACCCTGAAACTACAATTGGCAGTAACCGGACTGTCGCTCTTGTTGGATAGGAAATAGATATCCCACTCTCCTCCGGTTCTGTGCGTATAGCGGATCTCCTCCCGGTCGGATCTGAAATCTTCGATCACTCCTGCTTCCCACAGTGTTTGCGCGATAATATCATAATGAGGATATAAGTTGTCGCTCTCTTTTGTGATCGCTTCTCCCCAGGTTATTTTTCCTTTTCCGTAGCTTATTGTCGATAGTCCCTCCGGCAATTCAAGCGTTCCCCAGATCGACTTGGCCATCTCCTTCACCTCCCTGTCGCAATCGGGATACCCTACAAGGCTGGGCGACTGATGAGGAGGGACTCCGATGATGTGTGCCCCGTCACGCACCAACGATTTGATCTTTTGTAATAGACCGGGCGTCATGGTCTCTACGGAGGGTAATACCAGGATACGATAAGATGCCCCACTCGGAAAGAGAATCATATTATTTTTCACCTTTGCCCGGTATAATTGACTTGGAGCGACTCCATCGAAATTAAAACCTTTCCGGTCGGGGATGGTGTCGGACCCCGACATGGCGGAAAGGGGCGGCTTGAAAATATGGGGCGCCCCTTCGGGGGTTAAAAATAGGATATCCGCCACATGCTTCCCCTGTTGCAGGAGGTATTGGCAGCGCGAGATATAATCGTGATAGCCATTTACCATGGGCCACCATGTCTGGCTCCGGTCCCAATGTACGCCGTATGGTCCCATTGTGGCTCCCGGTTTCAAGGAGTCATCCAGGAATTGATTCTGGAATGTGTGATAGACAAACCGGTTGATCCCGGTGGCGAAGGCCCAATCTCCCTGATTTTTCATCACTCCCGGATATTGTTTCCATCCCTCACCCGGATCAGCGGTGAACGCTTCCGCTGCAATAATGGTGCTACCGTTTATATGTCCGATGGAGGTTGCCTCTATACAGCTAAAAGCCGAGTTGAAGCCTAATCCCTTGCTCCAGAACTCGCACATCGGTATGTCGGCTACCGCCCCCAACTCCAAATCGGCAGTAGGGTTCATGTCGTAAGGCTCAATCGAGAAGCCCATATTGCGCTCCTTGGCATACCGTTTTGCTTCCTGCGCATGGTTCTCGACGACCAATTCTTGCGATGTCAGACGCAAGTCCCAAAGAAATCGCTCACTCATTTCCCTGTTTTCCACGACGAGTCCGGTGAGTACCGGGTAAAAAGGCAAAGGATCGTATCCCCTCCGTTCTTTGAACTCTTCCCTGAATTTTTGGCTCCAGTTCTGTGCTCCCATTTCCCAGCTATCCATATGGAGTCTTTTCAATCCTCCCTTTGCCTTCTTGTCAGGTATTCCTGTTTTCTCTAACAGCGAACCGATAAAATGGTCCAAATGTTTGTTGAGCGCCTCCTTGTCGAATTTATCCGATTCAAACCCCAGTCCGGGAAAGGGAGCGGGCCGGGTGGATGCGCCATTGTTGCGGCTCACGAACCGCATCACCCTCCATTCACCATCGGGTACATCCCATTGCACTCTCCCGTTTTTATCCATTATCTCCGTCAGGTCGATAATTTTCTCTGGATCGATCCCTTTTCCTTTTAACGTGGAGGGGATTGCCTCCGACACAAAGTAGGGCTTCACTCCTGCTACAGAGGTGTAGGGGGGACGGTAATAGAGTGCTTTCTCGTCAATATCATCAATGAAGTCAATCGCGCTGTCATTGGGAAAAGCAATTAGGGCGATATCTTCATAGAATTGGGACCACTGCTCTTGCATTTCCGAAGGCAATCCAAAAAAAGGCCGCTTGGGAGGTGGAACAGGCAGCCAGATATCGCTCTTCTTGCCACCTTGCACAATCACCGATTCGCCTACGATGTGCTGCATCGACTCTTCGGGTTTCACCCAGGGGCCGCCACTTCCGGTCCATCCGGGGCCCAGACCCAGCGAGATCTCGATCCCTAATCTCTCCGCTTCCTTCACCGCATGGGCAAATAGCTGCTGCCACTCGTCACTGAAAAAGTCAACATCTCCTCGAGGGACACCCACATTTACCTCCAGATACATCAGGTTGCTTATGCCAGCCTGCTTCATCGACTCGAGATCTTTAGTAAGACTCTCCCGGTTGATATTCCCATCCATGAAATACCAATATACGCCCGGTTTGGCAGAATCGGGCGGAGATTTAAACCCATTGATAAGCTGGTCGATATCTTGCGTACCCGGATCAGTACAGCAAATCAGAAGAATAGCAAGGAGTGAATATTGAATTGCCTTCATCGTTTCTCTTATTAGGTCATCACAGGCAAGTGTGACTGTTTTATTTTATTTCTACGCTGAACCGATATTCTCCTGACCGGAGTTTCATCATGACCCTTCCGTTCTCTTCACCTACGACTTCAATATCGTTTGATGATCTCACCGGTTTGCCGCCTTCCTTAACCATCTCAATATCGGCTGCCTGCAGATAGAGTGTCGCGGAGCTGTTCGCAGGTACCTTGAAATGGTATTGACAGGTGTTCCCTTTCATTTCCCAACTGCTCTCGATCCGCCCGTACATCGAGTCGTAATGCCCTTTGGCGAAAGTCATCTCACCTGTCGGATCCGGCTCAGGTTGCAAGATAAAATGCTTGAACCCGGGATGATTTGTGTCCCGCTCAATTCCCAGCGAATAATTGACCATCCAGGAACCGATCGAACCGAAAGAATAGTGGTTGAAGGAGTTCATGGAGTTGTTGCCGCTAAAGCCGTGCTCGCGGGTATAGGAGTTGAGCCGTTCCCAGATGGTGGTAGCACCTTGGTCTACCGAGTAGAGCCATGAAGGGTAGTTGGTCTGCTGCAATATCCGATAGGCCGCCTCGGAGTGCCCCCACTCCGACAGTACCCTGTTGATCCAGGCTGTGCCGATAAAACCGGTCATCAGCGAGTAGGGGGGATACGTCGTCTCTTCATTTTTGTGATACGAATTTTCAATACAATTGACAAGTTGTTGGATAACAAGTTCTTTCATATCTTCATCGCAGATATCGAATGCCAACGGGATCAGGTAGGATGTTTGTGTGCCGATCAATTCGCCTTTTCTTTCCGGTTGCCTGAATCCGGAATGGACGGTTTCACCGGTTTCCGGATTGAAATAGGTGTTGTTGAAAAACGCTTTCCTTTCCCGGCAAAGCTGATTGAACCATACGGCATCCTCTTTCCTCTCCAGTAGGATGGCGATACGGTACATCAATTCGAGATCATAGATGAAATAGGCCTCCCATAATAAACTATTGTCGTTCTTCTCCTGCTCCGGCCCAAGCCAGTCGCCAAGATTCCCCTCGGTTAATATGCCTGTCTCAGGATCAATATATTCCGTTAAATAGTGGATATAGGATTTCATCGCCTCATAATGGTCCACCAACAGCCGTTCATCATTGTATTGCAGATAGCTTTCCCACGGCACGGTGATGCCGGCGCTGCCCCACAGTATGCCGCCAAAACCGCCGCCGATGGGAGCCACATCGGCAAAACGCCCGTCTTCACGTTGGGTGTCCCGCATCGCACGCAT
>JBAYRG010000065.1:0-11752 GCA_041676805.1 Proteiniphilum sp. | reverse complement strand
TTTTTTTACTACCTTTGCCCCGTATCTATCCTATATTAAGGAAAAAAGATTTACAAAGGTTACAATCAACGCGAACACTATGCCGCATATATCCCAACGGGGCATCCAGATGCCTCCTTCACCTATACGTAAACTGGCACCGCTTTCTGATGCAGCTAAAGCAGAAGGAGTAAAGGTGTATCATCTCAATATCGGCCAGCCCGATTTACCCTCTCCTCAATCAGCACTGGAAGCTATTCGCGCCATTGACCGCACTACATTGGAGTATAGCCCCAGTGACGGATACCGGTTTTATCGGGAGAATCTGGTTCACTATTACGAAGAATTCAATATCAACCTCACTCCCGAACAGATCATCATCACAGCAGGCGGATCGGAAGCAGTGCTTTACGCTTTTATGGCCTGTCTCAATCCGGACGACGAAATCATCGTTCCCGAACCGGCTTATGCCAATTACATGGCTTTTGCCATCTCTGCCGGTGCCATCATCCGCACTATCCCTTCCACCATGGAATCAGGATTTGCCCTTCCTCCGGTAGAGGAATTTGAAAAGCTGATCAACGAACGCACCAAAGGAATACTTATCTGTAACCCCAACAACCCCACGGGCTATGTTTATACTCCCCATGAAATGGAACAGATAAGACAACTCGTAAAGAAGTACGACCTCTACCTCTTTTCCGATGAGGTGTATCGTGAATTTATCTACAATGACACACCCTATATCTCCGCTTGTCACCTGAAAGATGTGGAAGAAAATGTGGTACTGATTGATTCGGTATCGAAAAGATACAGTGAATGTGGTATCCGTATCGGTGCGCTCATCACCAAGAACAAGAAGGTACACGACACCGTCATGAAATTCTGTCAGGCGCGCCTGAGTCCCCCCCTTATCGGCCAGATTGCCGCTAATGCGTCGCTGCAGGAGAATGGTGCTTACATGCAACATAATTTCGACGAATACAAGAGCCGCCGCGATTTTCTTATAGAGCGGCTGAATAGTATCCCCGGCGTCTATTCTCCCATGCCGCAGGGTGCTTTCTATACCCTGGCACGGCTTCCCCTCGATGATGCCGACGCTTTCTGCGCCTGGTGCCTCTCTGATTTCCGTTATCAGGGCCAAACCATCTTTATGGCGCCGGCATCTGGTTTTTACGTCACTCCCGGGCTGGGAAAAAACGAGGTACGTATCGCCTATGTACTCAATAAAAACGATTTAAATAATGCACTCACAGTGCTCAAAAAAGCACTGGAAGCATATCCACATACCCACAGGCATGAATGCGGAGCTCTTCATAGCGAGGCGGATCTACAAAGGCGATAAAAAGAACGATAAACGGGTCTCATCGCCTGCCATCAAAATCGCTATTGCCGGTATCGCACTGGGATTGGCGGTGATGATAGTAGCGATATGTATTATCGTCGGTTTCAAAAAAGAGGTGCGTGCCAAGGTGGTGGGCTTCGGCTCCCATATTCAGATTACCGCCTTCGAAAGCAATTCATCTTACGAACACTCCCCCATCGCTTTTTCCGACACACTTGCAAGTATATTGGCTGCTAACCCGAATATCCGCCACGTTCAGGAATTCATCACCAAACCCGCCATTATCAAAACTGACGACGATTTCATGGGTGTGGTGTTAAAAGGGATAACCGATAATTATGACTGGAATTTTTTCAAGAAAAATTTACTGGAGGGCTCCATCATTCAAACCAACGATACCATTACAGGTAATCAAGCCATTATCTCAAAGAATATTGCCGACAAACTCCGGCTGAAAACCGGTGACAGTTTCACCTGTTATTTCGTGCAGGAGCCTGTTCGTGCCCGTCGGTTTCATATCACCGGTATTTACAGTACCAATTTTGAAGATTACGACAAGCTCTTCGTGGTTGTGGAAAATAGTCTGCTTGCCACCCTGAATGGCTGGGATAGCGACATGGTGAGCGGGATCGAAGTATTAGTATACGATTATAATAATCTCGACAGGATTGCACAAGATCTCTTCTTCGATATGGCATCCTATAAAGACCGTCTCGGCAATGCGCTTTATACCCGTTCTATCAAAGATATCAACCCCATGATATTCAACTGGCTCAACCTGCTTGATATGAACGTATGGGTTATCATCATTCTCATGTTAGTGGTATCGGGGTTCACCATGATCTCAGGCTTGCTGATTATTATTTTAGAACGGACCAACATGATCGGCATGCTTAAATCGATGGGAGCACGGGATTTCAGTATCCGCAAGGTTTTCTTGTATCTTTCAACCTTTCTTATCACACAAGGGATGTTATGGGGAAATATCATTGCTCTGGTTTTTTGTCTTATTCAGGACAAATTTCAACTGTTAAAACTCGATCCGGCTACCTACTACCTCTCGGCAGTACCGATAGACCTCAACCCCCTTTACATTATTTTTCTGAACATCGGCACCCTCATCGTCTCCCTATTGATGATGATCGGCCCCTCCTATCTGGTCGCCAGGATCACTCCCGCCAAGTCCATCCGGTTTGAGTAGGTAAATATAAAACTTTTCATTATTTTTGAACAGCAACAATTGTAGTCACATAGAAAATGAATATTAACTGGATAATTCTGATTATTGGAGGAGTCTTCGAATCGATTTTCGCAATGAGTTTGGGAAAAATGCAACAAACTTCCGGCAAAGAGATGTGGTTGTGGTTTGTAATATTCCTGGCAAGCGTAAGTTTGAGTATGCTTTTGCTGTTCAAATCGATGGGAGGCACCCATCCCATATTCACGGGAACCGCTTACGCCGTTTGGGCAGGCATTGGCGCCGTGGGGACAGTTGTCCTGGGCATCTTCGTTTTCAGGGAACCGGTCACTTTGTGGAGAATTTTTTTTCTGAGCACGCTCATCATTTCTATCGTAGGACTACAATTTACCTCCACGCATCATTAAACCAGCAATTAGTTATAACACAAAGCCACTATCAACACGAAATACATTATCAATTATCGTCAAATAGATTCACGTCATCTGTCTCCAAATTTTTCACTCAACCATCTTCCCCCCTTCCAGTCCGCTCCAGCACTGACATGGGGCTATTGTTCATAACCTGTTGATAACCTGTTCAGAAATTGTTTATAAAAACAAGCAAAAATATTTGCAATTTGTTTGGCCGCGATGTTATATTTGCAGAACAACAATGAGAGATAAAAAGTACGGATTTCGTACACAAGAGATATAGGAGTTCATTGACATTTTGTACACAACGGGAAGAGTTTCATTTAAGAGATCAGCAAATCCGTTTGTTTTTCTCTTTGTTCATGAGGTGTGAAACATTGAATGTTTCTATCGGATGAACCGGAAGTTTTTCGTTAGCAGTCCCCCCTTAATAACGGTTTATCTGTATATGCAAGGAAGTGATTGCAAAATAGCGACCGACTTGGACAAATGATCCATCTTCAGGCACTAAAAAAATTGTGACTGCTTTTGTATGCTCTTTGGTTGAATGGTAAACCTTCACAGGCAAGCCAAAACGCCAGAAACAGACACAAGAGTTTGTAAATTCCGGGAATAGGGATGAAAATCCAATCTCAAACAATGATTTTTTACTACATCGGCCTTTTCCAAACCGGAAAAATGACGACGGCAAGAAATTCAAGGGTTGAAATACAAGATTACATTCGTATGACTGATTTTGCTTCACAATCCGGAAAAATTCTATATCAAACGATGAAATGTTATCGAATTGAATGATATAAAAGGCTTTTCAGAGCTGCTTTAACAGCTTCAAACACTGTTTTAGACGTTTTTTGAAGTATCCGAATTCTGAAGTATAAACCCCTGTAGAAATGATAAAACTGGCTTTGAAAGAAGACGCTTTTTAGTCTCTACGGAACTTGGGATTTTTTTCAGCAATTGAACACATTTTTGATTTTTGCACCGTTCGGTACAGAACGATTTGAACTCCTACCATATACAAAAAACCGGTTTTTCAACCGGTTTTTTTCGTTGTATCGGAGATAAACCAAACCACTTACCGGGTCAAAATTTTCTGATAACCTTGTTTCTAATTAAAAATATCGCACAAAATAGAGCAAGACTTACCATCCTCATGACAGCTCCTAAAACGAGAATCCCACTCCTCCGGTAAATCTCACTCCACCCCAATTGATGGAAGCAGAATTGTTGGCTGATGTTTCCCACTGAGCCTTAGCCGAAAAATCATATCCTACGGCAAGATGCAGGTTTATATTTCGAGTGACATAATATTTAGTTCCTATTTGGGTCAAGAGAGAAAAACAAGATGTCTTATAGGTATCGTCGAAACGATCCAGTTCTTTGTCATTTACCTCGAAAACTCCATCATTTTTAAAATGGGTCAGATATATCCCCGGAGATACTTCCCCGAAGAAAGAGAAGAGCTCTCTTCCAGGTCTGTTTTCATAGGTAAAGAAATAATTCTTATAGTATACCCCAGCCCTGAAGCCATTCACAATGAACCTATTGGCATATTCTCCGGAATAATCTTTTATCGACAGTTTTCCTCCTGTAGAATAATATCCTCCTCCCTTTAGACCAAATTCGTGTTGTTCAATCAAATACCCCACATCTATGATATGCGTCAAATTTTTTACCGGAAAATTATCTACAAGCTTTGCACCGACAGTGGAAGCAGGAGGTCTTCTCTGAATATTTTTCAACATACTACTCATATCTCCCGTATCGTAAGAGGAATACCCACCGGAATAGCTGACAGTGAATTGTGCCCTCAATAATCCACTACACAATAATGCGATAGTCAAAAAAATATATTTTCTCATTTCTGTATATTATTAGCGATATTTAAATAGTAAAGTTTCGTGATTCCCCCATGAGCATAGGTGAAAAAGTAGTTATTAAACAGGCAATGCACATAGGTTCGTTCCTGTGCAAAAAGCAGATCGGTCAACGTCTGATCGTATACAGAACAGTAATAGCCATAGGCTGTCAGCAGATTACCGGTATAGGGATCGGAGCCGACAAAAGAAACTAATTTTTTACCGCTTCTCATATTATTTTTCAGATCCACAACATAAGTTTCACTATTACCAGCCCCCGGATTAAGGGTAACAATCATTAGGCTGGGATCTTTCTCGTTGAAATAGACACCTATAGGCTCTGTTTTTTGTCCAATTTTTAAAAAATCTTCATGATATGTCAATACAAATCCTTCCTCATCAAATTGATAGACCCAAACCTCACTCGTTTGATGGAAACTAGAATAAATCGCCACATATTTACCATCTCTCGAAACGGACACATGATCATCCTTGTTAGGAAGAATTAGATAATCAATAAGTTCACGTGTATCCAGACTGTATGCGAATAATTTCCCCTCAAATGCCTCTATTCCTCCCGGAAGGTTTTCCACGAGATCCATATAGGTTTTGATATATACAACATCGTTGGTACCTAAAAAAGCCTCCTGGTAGTTAAGCCTGTCTTCCACATCGAATTGCATTTTTTCGTGACTTTTAAAATCATAGTCGACTAATTCAATCCACTCATCAAAGGTGAGAAATATCTTGGAGGAGCTTTCAGAGCACATCGCACGACTATTCCAAGAATCAGTCAATGTGCTTACCGTTGCCTGCTCTAATAATCTCAAATCATTTCTGTCGTATAGCCAGAAGTTATTGCCATTTTTGACAAATAGCATATCCCTACCCCTATCTGTGAAAATTTGAAAATCCAAATAACCATCTTTGATTGTGATTATGCTGGGAGAGTAGAGCACGTCGTAGTGAATAGGCCAAACTTCATCTTTAGTAATCCCCCGCACGTTGAAAGGCACCACATACAACTCATACATGACGCCCTGCGAAAGAGGGAATAGATTATTTCTATCCCGCGTGAACTCGTCCAGATCATCAATATCGAAATAGTTTTCTTCTCCCTCGTATACTATATCGCCATAGTAACCGTTCGAGAAGGCATATCGGCATTTATATTCGTTCCGGGGCCATGATACTCTCCCTGAATTAACACTCGTATATTCAAAGAGTAAAGAATTTTTAGGGAATTCAATCTGTGCCGTATATATATCGACCCATGGTTCCCTTATCTCCTCTTTAAAAAATGTTTCTATCCTGTAATATAATGTGCCGAAGACGGCCATACTATCTACAAAGCTGGTTTCATAGGAATTGGCGATCTCCTTTACATGCAATTTGTTATTATGATAATAGCTTATCCTGTATCTATCCACGGTATACTGTTCAAGTTCAGGCTTATTCCAGCTCAATTCAAAATAACCATCCTTATTTCTGCGATGCGCAATATTCTCAAGGTGTAGCACTGCATTAGGAACAAAGACCAACCTATATTCAAATTTAGCAGAGTTATTTTCTAAGCCCAGCTTACCAGCAATACTTTCAGATCGTGCGTCTATTTCAATATCCACTGTCAGCGTTTTTGTATAACGGACGTTATCGGTCGGGGCGAATTCGAAATAATCATTCGTCGGAGATATTTCTTCTCCATCCAAACTGAATCGCTTTTTCACCACTCCCCCCTCCGGTAAAGTAAGTTGATAATACAACTTCGTCCTCTTGTATATATAGATGGTAGCACCTATGGGAAAATGAGCCAGGTTAAGGATGATCTCCCCTTCATCCGGCGGAGAAACATCCAGATAATATACCTCGTCGGCATTGTATTCACAGGCAGCAAAAAACATTAGGATCGGCACTAGGATCAAAGGCTTAATCTTCATACGGGCATGTTTTATTCTTGTATATCTTATCACAAATTATCACTATTTTGTCGGGATCATCAAATCAATCTCTCTTATCTTTATCGGATATAATCAGATATATCCAATCCGGCACTAAGACCTGGGGCATACACAATCAATCTGTTATTCAAGAAGTAATGAGGCTCCTTGGAGTAATAGTAAAAAGGTATTTTTGTCAATATCCTGCTGAAACTGTTATCGTAAATATTGAGATGCGAGTTTGTATTATAATGTTCATCTAAACAGGCATAATTCCCTGTTTGAGGATCCTGAAGAACAAACTGGCCATTCACCTTATATTTCTCTTTCGATGTGGTCACGTCAAAAATGATGGTTTCATTGCCGCCACTTAAAATTAATTCGTCAGGGTGAACGTGGCTAAACTGGCAGGTTTGGTATGCATACTGTCTGTTCTGATAGGAGTATGCCGGCAAGAGAATATCATTTTCCAGTCTATATATATAGAAACTATCCTCATAATATTCACAGATATATTGCCCATCACTCGATACGGTGATTTTGGCTCCACTCTGTACCGTTCTTCTTTTTTCCACCACCTCTCCGGTATTCGAATCAACGACAAAAAGAGCTGAGTAAACATAGATATCCTCGTTATTTCGTACTCCATCTATATAAAATAACCGGTAATTATCCCGCAAACAAATATTCTCGGTCCATGGATTCGAGATCTCCACAACAAGAGGATTTTCAAACTCATCATTGTCATAAATATAAATCACGTTCGTTTGCGAGAACGAGTACACATGTCTCTGAACAGCTATTTGTGAGGTTTTTGAGGAAGCGGATATAATCACGCGGTCATATTCATAAGAGAAAGGCCTTAAAAAAACCGACTTTTTCTCTTTAAAATTGGAAATGAAATAGATATTGAAAAATCCATCATGCATGAAATAGTACTCCTCTTTCTCCAAATTCCATGCTAAGGGCGGTTTGAGATCAAAATAGCGCTCATCCTCCCATATATAATCAGCGGCGATGAAGGGACATTTTTCATATTCTTCATACGAAAAATAAAAAGGCAGGATGTAAAGTTTGAATCTTTGTGGGTCGGATGGGAATCTAAAACGTTGTATTTTTGCCTCCCTTTGATTTTCTTCAAGTGGGATCTTCACGTCATTCGCATCAACCAACAAGTATTTACACTTGTAACCGGTATATTCCCATGAGACATTCATCCATTCATGGTCGATATATTGGTAACTAAACTTTGTCAAGCCTTCCGAACCATAATATTGGGGTGTGAAATAACTATCTTTCCATGATTTATAATCCACATCCCTGTTTTCATAATGAACAGAGAGTTGATAAGTACGATGTCCCCAGACATAACTTTCATCAATAAAACTGGTTTGTTTTGGATCCGTGATAATATGAGTCTCATTCTTCTCCGTAATATAATTAAAGAATGTAAGTTCATATTTTTGCACTGTCGCGTTGTCCAATACGGGTTCATCCCATTGTAATTGCAAATAACCCTCGTCCGAAATTCCTCCCCGGAAGTTGATGTCAAAATCTTCTTCCAGCTTGACAAACTTCACATCGTATTCATACCTGCCTACATATTTTTCAAGGCCCAATTTCTCGGCAATACTTCCTGTATTGGTTTTTAATTCTATATCGAATACCAGCTTCCTGACTGAATTATCATTCAAAGGATACAAACGGATACTATTATCATCAATATAAGCATCGGCATCAATCGTAACTTCTTGCTTGAGCAGATCATGCCCTTTCGTATCAATGGCAAATGATATTTCCGTGTATTGGTAAATGAATATAGTGCTATTGGGCTTAACATCGAAGAGGTTGATCTCCACTTTAAAATTATCCTTCGGCGGTACTATTTCATTTGTATAGACGGAATCTTTATCATATTCACATGAATAGATCCAGAGCAAGATAAATAAACAAATTATTCCGGTTTTTTTCATCTCTGTAATGGAAATATTTGGCTAACGACCAATGAAAATGTTTTTAGTATTACTTTCAATAACAAAGGAAAATAAAAAAACAGTGATTAACAAAAAAAAACGAGTTAATTGATAAAATGGAAAATAACAGTTTTTTATTTTATCTGTTTGGATATGGCTCTATTTTCATGTACTTTTGTTCCGTCAGGCTAACCCTTCACTTCGTAGGCTATATGAAACATTTTTATATTCCTCTTCTGATGCTCCTGTTTTTCGTGCACATAAATAGTTTTGCGCAGGATATCCCAGTGAAACAAAAGAAGGAAATTCCGGTGAAACAGGACAGTCTGGAACTGAAAACCGGCGTTTCGGGTGAAATACCCACGCTGACCGATACCCTCAAATCGGGTCAGCTGCCATTAAGGCTACCCCGGCTGAATCCGGCTGAAAACCTCCTGCCGCAATTCACTCCCTATCAAAAGTTCACCCTATCACCACAACATACAGACCAAGAAAGGATATTTCCTCCCATATATTGGAATGGCGCCACATCCGATTTTATCACCAGCAAGAGCCGGACCGCCATTGCTACCATGATGCCGTCACGCAACCTCATGCTGCATTCTTCTACCACTCTCGGCTTGGTGGAGACCCCCATGTTCGGCAAAGGTAATTATTACATATTGGATGCGGGTGCCCGCTATATGATCAATCCGGCGTTGATGATGGGTATCAGCGGAGGTTACAATTCCAATTTCAACGTGATGCCTTTCTGGAATATCGGCATCAATGCAAGCTACCAGATGAATCATAACCTGATGTTTGATGGAGGCGTGAACTACTTAAAGACTGCCGGAAATCTGTACAACGTCAACCAGTCAGCCATAATGATCGACCTGCACAGCCGCTACCGGATTAGTGACGATTGGTATTTGAACGCCTACGGGGGGTTACCGGTCATGAAGCAGAATAACCAATCCGACCGCCCTATGATGCCGATGACGAACACACCCTACTATGGCGGATCCGTGGAGTACTGGTTCAAACCTACCATGGGCGTGGAAGGCGGCATGATCTGGAAGCGTGACATGTTCTCCGGCAAAATGCGTCCACAACCCAAACTGGAACTGCTCTTCAGACCGGGGAAAAAATAGATTCCCGAAAAACGGTCGTCGATAAAGTCAACAAATAAACAAGACAACTCTCCTTTTCGGTTGTTTACAAAAAGAAAAAATACCCATAGTTCGGGATATTTAATTGATCATCAAAATCATTTTGTGATCAGTAGCCAGTTTTCGCATATTGAGTATGGCGTAACGCATACGTCCGAGAGCAGTATTGATACTCACACCTGTGACTTCCGCGATCTCCTTGAAACTCAAATCGCCATAGTACCGCATCTGTAGCACTTCACGTTGTTCATCCGGCAAAAAATCAATCAGTCTCTTCACATCACTAAGCACCTGGTCTTTCACCATTTTCATCTCCACGGTATCATCGCATAGGGAAGAATTATTGAACAGGTCGAATTCATAGTCATCATTGGAAATGGTGTTCTCATTTTTTTTCTGACGGAAATAGTCAATCATCAGATTATGGGCAATCCTCATGATCCACGCCTTGAATTTGCCGGTCTCGGTATATCCGCCCTGCCTGATAGTGGTGATGGCTTTGAAGAAAGTCTCCTGAAAAATATCTTCCGCCAGTCCCCGGTCACGGACAGTATAAAAGATATAGGCGTAAAGAGATTGTTTATGCCGGTCCAATAGCAGATCAAACGCATAATTATTGCCCTCGGCATACGAAACAACCAATTCTTCGTCGGTCATCGTGCAGATAGTATCCATTGCTTTACTTCTTGATAATTATGTAATGTCAATTGAGTAAAGAGGACTTATAGGCAAATAATTTTTAGCGTTTAAAAAAATAAATTTATCAAAACAAAGAAAAACAAAAAAAATATACCTACCAAATAATAATAGTCAAAAATTTAATGTATGTAGCGCAATGCACGCAATTTATCGTGCCAAAGCGCCACTTACGCGTTAAATCTTGATCTCTTCTTTTTCTTCCTTATTTATTTTTGTAAAAGATATTCCTTTCTTCTTTGAAGCAAAGTTCACTCTTCCCAGTATTTCTACCGGTATCCAGAACACGATGAGCGCGGCAATAGCACAACGGATATTCGCACCCCATGTCCCGATTTTCAACTGTTAGATAAACATAAAGACCGACCCTATAAAACAGTCCAGGCCCACTAAGAACGTAACCGGATGATAGTCACCAAGTAAATTGGGATAGTTGCAGAACATCAATACCAGATAAGAGGTCGTATTTTGTGTTTTACATTTCAATATCAATTTCTATATACTTATAGAAACTGATGTTGTAGGTCGTATTTTGGTAAACCACCCCCACATAATACGTTCCTGTTTCCCACGCTTTATCGCCCGAAACAGGATTGGGTATAGGAACATTGTTATCTTGCAAAGCCCCAATGATAAAGTCAGGGGCAAAGCGTGTCCCGGAGACAATATTTGAGAAGTAATCTCCCTGTGTCCAACCGCTATGCTCGTATACATCGTATATCATCGCTTTGCTCATGTCTATTTTATCAATAGTTTCGGGGCGATGATTGAGCTTTTTATTGATATATACAATATACATCTTTCCATCGCCTTTGATATTGCCAAGCGTAGCTTGAATCCATGTTACATCATCTTTCTTTAGGCTTGTTATCTCAGGATTGGAAAGTTTTCCATTTCTGTAAAAGAATTTTCCATTTGCAGTAATATTAAAAACAGACAATTCCGGGTCAACAGGCAGGTTTTCGGCTTTATAGATATTGAGGATTCTTTTTTCTTCCAGTATAGTGCCGTTTTGGTCCTTTACAATAATTAGAAAATCGTACTTCCCCTCTATGGCATCTGCCGGTATGTCAAAATGCTTGTGTACGGTAGCGTTTTTTGCCCCTTTATACTGTTCCCAAATAATTTCATGTCCCCAGGCTCCGCTATAAGTTTCGGTACTTCGTTGCACAATTTTTATTTGTACTATATCTATTTTATC
>JBAYRG010000064.1:0-11914 GCA_041676805.1 Proteiniphilum sp. | reverse complement strand
GATATTTATTGACACGAATATTTTATTTGTTTTTTTTAAATTTTTATTCTTTTGAAAAATCATTCACAAAATAATTGAAGAGAGATTATTGTCGAAATATATAATCTAAATCGTATGAAACGAGCATGAGAATTGTTCTCACACAAGAACATGACTAAAAGCGAGTTCCATACGACACCTTTGAAAATAAATAATTTTAGTCGTATGAAAAAGGAATTAAATATATTGATTATTTTAATACTGTGCATGACCGTTGCAATTTTCTGCAAAAGTTATCCCAGTAGTAAGGTAAATAGTAAGGTAAATATTACCGGGAAGCGGGTCCCTTTGGCCGATCCGTTCATTTTATTGTACAATGATACCTACTACCTGTATGGTACTGGTGCCGGAAACGGAATAGAGGTGATGACTTCCGATGATCTGAAAATCTGGAAGAGAGCTGCCAATCCTGAAGACAGATTAGCGTTACATAAAGATGATTCATACGGCGACAGGTGGTTCTGGGCGCCTGAGGTGTATTTTATCAAAGAGAAGAACAAATTTTATATCTATTATTCGGCTGAAGAACATATTTGTGTGGCTACATCTGATTCTCCGTTGGGACCCTTTACGCAGGAAGAAAAGAAACCGATGTTAGAGGGTGAAAAAGCCATCGATAACTCTCTCTTTATTGATGATGATGGTACCCCGTATCTCTTCTTCGACCGGTTCAATGACGGATTAAATATCTGGGTGGCTGAGCTGGAAAAGGATTTGATGACGATCAAGAAAGAAACGCTGCACCCGTGTATCCATGTATCGCAAGAATGGGAGAAAGTGTGGCCACGTGTAAACGAAGGTGTATTTGTGATCAAACATAATGGGGTATACTATATGACCTATTCTGCAAATAGTTATGAAAGCCAATTCTATGGTATTGGGTGTGCCACCGCTACCGACATAATGGGAGAATGGACAAAGTATCCCCATAATCCTTTATTACAAAAACCGGGTAATCTGGTTGGAGTAGGGCATAGCGCAATGTTTAAAGATAAGAAGGGGGACTGGAAGATTGTGTTCCATGCCCATCAGAGTGAATCGGCCATCCATCCCCGGAATATGTTTATCACTTCAGTGGAATTCAGGGAGGTGAATGGTGTGGATGAGTTATATATCGATCCTGATTATGAAACACCGTTATTCTACTAGTGATTGAGAGATACCGGATGGTAGAGTGGCAAAACAGGGAACTCTGAGTTAAGAAGTACCGTTATATTGTGAACCTGACTCCGGAGGTTACATTCCAGAATACTGAGAGTCAGGGAGCTTTATTCAGGCGATGGAAAGAAGTAGGTGAAAATGATCTGTTTGCAATCTGGATAACCCAATGAAGATGTGAACATAAGTGAGTTTATACCGTTGTTAAAGAAAGGGGAAAATATGCTGGCTATTGAATGCGGCCCTTCGGGCACCGGCCTATCCGCTGGTCACTGTCGATCCCTATTTCAATGCCTGGTCATATACGAATAATCTGTATGACGATCAATCACGACACTGGACCGGCAAGGAATTTCCATTGCTGGGTGCTTTAAGAGTAGATGGTGAAATATATCGGTTTATGGGTAAAGAGAGACTACCGTTGAAACCGCTTCTTTCAACAATACGTGAAGAGAAGTGGGAAGGTAAATATACTTTTGATAAACCTGCAGGAGAATCGTGGAAAAACTCTCTGCAACATGACGAAAGAGATGACGGTACTTGCTTACAGCTGTGATCTCGGCCAAGTGACATCTGATAAGAAAGCCGGCTTTATAATGTTGGGATATGATGACATATATTCCATTCAATATTTCGGACAGACCTACGGTGGAGATATGTCGATAAAACATTTTCGCGTGTGCCTATCAGTGACTGGTATGATACGAAAACAGCCGAAAGAATGAATTTTAAGGCTCGTTCTGTGGTTGGCGGATATTTTATGAAGATGCTTGAACCGAAATTATTGGAGAAAAATAAATGGTAAGGTTATTTACTCTTTTTGTCTTTCTATGGGGAATGATATTCTTGGGTGGCAGCCGTTTATCCGGTTCCCCCAATTATACATTTACACATTATAATATCAATAACGGCCTGTCACAAAATACGGTCCGCACTATCTTACAGGATAGCAAAGGGTTTATGTGGTTCGGAACGAAGGACGGGCTGAACAGATTCGACGGTACAACGTTCAAGGTATTCAAATCTTCATCCGAAAGCGATTTGAACGATAATGTTTTTCATCGCATACTACAGGATAAGAATAATAATATATGGGTAGCTACAGAGAATGGTGTCTATATCTTTGATGTCTTACAAGAGAGGTTTTATCGTTTCAATAAGACTACCGCAAAGAATAATTGGGTTGATGGTGTTGTTACCGAGATGATCGTGGACTATGATGGCGATATCTGGATGTCTGTGGAAGGAAAGGGTATTTACCACTATAATATTTCAGAAGATATACTTAATTTTTATACTATCCCGTTGGTTAAGGATGGAATGAAAAAAGTAACTATGTGTGCGGACAACAGTAGGGGAGTATGGGCGTTCCCTTATTCATCTCCATTTTTCCGGATTGATAAAAAAACGGGAGAGGTTATCCAGTTCAATCTGGTGGATGAAGAATTTTTTTATCATGTAGGGGAGGTATTGAGAGTGGTGGCTGATAGCTATAATCATTTATTAGTCGCTACTTCTCAGAAAGGAGTAATCAGTATTAATACGATTAATAAAACACACCGTATTTTATTGGATAAAGATAGTTACGGAGAACCTGTTTTTGCCCGTTATATAGAAAGAGTCGATCCTAATACCCTTTGGATTGGTACGGAGTCTGGAGTGTATATCTATAATACGGAGACAGGGGAGGTGACCAATTTGCGACATAACAGTTCAATTCCTTACTCTCTTTCCGATAACGCCATTTATTCTATCTATAAAGACCGGGATGAAGGGATCTGGGTAGGATCATATTTTGGAGGAGTGGATTATTATGCCAATCGGCATAATAGCTTCGATCTGTTCTATCCAATAGCTGATGAGAATAGTATGAAAGGTCGCCGCGTCAGAGAGTTTTGCAGTGCACCGGACGGTAGAATATGGATCGGAACGGAAGATGGCGGGCTTAACCTGTTTGACCCGGTAACCGATATTTTTCAACCCTTACCCTTGGCGTTGAGGTCATTATATACCAATGTGCATGCTTTGTTAAGCGATGGTGATTATCTCTGGATCGGTTCTTACTCCAAGGGCTTGATCAGGTATAATATGAAAACGGAGAAATTAATAACCTATACTCAATCCGAGGCGCCAAATAGTATCAGTCAAAACAGCCCGTTTGCACTCTGGAAAGACAGACAGGGATTATTATGGGTGGGTACCTTGTCAGGATTGGATGTGTATGATTATACAGAAGATCAATTCAACCATATAGAGCGACTTAAGGGAATGTCCATATTGAATATTTTTGAGGACAGTAACGGTTTTATATGGGTTTGTACATTCTTAGACGGTATTTACAGATTCGATCCTGCCACAGACAACTGGAAAGTCTTTCAACATGATGCGGCGGACAAGAGCACTCTTCCTTATAATAAAGCGACCAGTGTCTTTGAAGATAGTAAAGGCCGCTTGTGGATTACATCACAGGGAGGAGGATTTTGCCTCTTTGACAGGCAATCAGAGACCTTTTCTACCTATAATAGTTTGAATGGATTACCGAATGATGTGGTATACCAGATTGTAGATGACAATGACGGATTCCTTTGGTTGTCTACCAATTCAGGACTGGTCCAATTTGACCCTCGGAAGGGTACTTTTAGGAACTATCGTGTTACGAACGGATTGAAAACAAATCAATTCAATTATCAATCAAGTTATAAGACCGTGACCGGGGATATCTATTTTGGATCGCTTGATGGTTTTGTGCGGTTCCATCCTTCCAATTTTAAAGGATCTCAATCTGAGGTGCCTCTTGTACTTACCGATCTTTTTATCAATAATATGAGGATTACTCCCTCGGATAAGGGATCACCCATAAAACAAAGTATTTTATATACAGATAAGTTAAGTCTGCCGCATCATCAGAATTCCCTTAGCATAAGGTATGCTGTGCTGAATTATTCCGGTTCATATACGGATCGGGTTTTTTACCGGTTGGAGGGCCTCGATAAAAAATGGCTTCAGCCTGCAGATCAACAAACTATCGTCTATTCAAACCTGAAACCGGGGAATTATGAACTTCTGCTGGGTTTTTCAGGAGAAGATGAAAATGAACCTGTCAAAAGTGTGAAGAGACTCTCCATTCATATACGTCCCCCTTTCTGGCTCAATGGATGGGCATATCTTCTCTATTTCCTGTTGATTCTCTCCGGTATATTACTTTTTACACGTTTCTTATATTTGCGTAATAAGTTGAGGGAACAGGAAAGGATGAGAGAGTTTGAACAACAGAAAGAACGCGAATTATACCGTTCGAAGATCGATTTTTTCACCAATGTAGCGCATGAAATCCGTACACCTTTATCATTGATCAAAGCGCCACTCAGCCATGTAATCATGACAGGGCAAGTATCAGACGATGTGAAAGATAACTTGCAGATAATGAGTAAGAATACCGATAGGTTACTTAATCTGACCAATCAATTGCTTGATTTTCGAAAGACCGAATCGGATGCCTATTCCCTGAATTTGTACAGTTTGAATATCTCGGAATTGACTCGTGATACCTTCCTCAGTTTTACTCCTTTGGCCAAACAACGCGGATTACAGTTTGAACTCGACCTGCCCGAACAGGATATCATCATTAAAGTGGATAAAGAGGCTTTCCTCAAGATTCTGAGTAATCTGCTGAACAATGCCGTCAAATATTGCGATAGTTTCGTGCGGGTGAAAGCTTATACGGTAACAGATGAACAGGATAAACTTTTTCATTTGGTGGTAATAAATGATGGAGAGCAGATTCCGGTTCAGCATAAGGAGGATATCTTTAAGCCCTTTGTACAGATCGACAGGGATAAAGACCATAAGGTGGCAGGGACGGGAATCGGACTGGCACTCTCCAAATCATTGGCTGAGCTGCATAAAGGTGATTTATTTTTAGGATTGGAGGAGGAGAGTGAATTTATTTGTTTCCATCTTATATTGCCGGCAGGTGATGCGGATCAAGTACTGGAGAAAACGACAGAAAGCCAGGTAAAAGAGCGTGAGCCGAAAAAAAGTAAGGGGAAAATTACAAAGGAGGCTAAAACGTCAACCAGTACCGCAGTATTATTGGTAGACGATGATATCGAGTTGTTGCAGTTCGAAGAGAAATTCTTATCCCCACATTACAAGGTGTTGACGGCACAGAATGGTGTACAAGCACTGGAGATATTACGTGAAGAAAATATAAACCTTATTGTGAGTGATATTATGATGCCCGAAATGGATGGTCTGGAACTAACCAAGCAGGTGAAGCTTGATATTGAATTCAGCCATATACCGGTAATCCTGCTCACTGCAAAGGTAAATGCGGAATCTAAAGTACAAGGATTTGAGACAGGAGCTGACGCCTACATCGATAAACCTTTTTCCTTAGAAGTGCTGATGGCACAGATCGCTAATTTATTGGAAAGTAGGGAGAAATTACGGAAAGCTTATATGGATAACCCGCTCATTGGAGCCAATGCCATTATACATAGCAAATCCGATGAAGAATTCCTTAAAAAACTGCATACTATCGTACAGGAAAATCTTGATAACTCCGATTTTATTGTGGAAGATATCGCACTACAATTCAATATGAGCCGGGCCAGTTTCTACCGGAAGATAAAAGGTTTTCTGAATTTAACGCCTAATGAGTATATTCGGGTGGAACGCTTGAAAAAGGCAGCGCAATTACTGAGGGAGAAAGACTATAAAGTAAATGAGATTTGCTATATGGTTGGCTTCAGCTCGCCTTCCTATTTCACCAAGTGTTTTCAGCAACAATTCGGGGTTTTACCCAAAGATTTCGAATCACAGAAGTCGGGATGAGATTTTATTTCTATTTTTTGACCAGTTTATACTTTTTTATTTGTTTAAAAACATCTATTTTCGTAAATTCAAAATTGTATTTTATTTAAAACAATATCAAAATGAAATCTAAACTAGTTTTACTTATTTTATTGGTAGCATCTTTCTCCGTTTCTGCCCAATGGCAACCGGCGGGAGACAAGATTAAAACCCGGTGGGCATCGCAAATCGATGTGAATAATCTGTTGCCCGAATATCCAAGACCCATTATGGAGCGTGCTGAATGGCAAAATCTGAACGGGTTATGGAATTATGCCATCCTTCCGGTTGGAAAACAAAAACCGACCCATTTCGATGGAGAGATCCTGGTGCCATTTGCCGTGGAATCGAGCCTTTCAGGAGTACAAAAAAGGGTTGGCAAGGATAACGAGTTGTGGTATCAACGTGAGTTTAGCCTGCCTTCCAAATGGAAAAACAATAAGATCCTCCTCCATTTTGGTGCTGTGGACTGGAAAGCAGACGTGTGGGTGAACGGCGTGAAGGTAGGACAACATACCGGTGGATATACCCCTTTCTCTTTCGATATTACTCCGGCACTTGTAAGTGGGAATAATACGCTTGTTGTAAAAGTGTGGGATTCCACTGACGAGGGTTTTCAACCACGTGGAAAACAGGTGAACAATCCGCATGGTATCTGGTATACTCCGGTAACCGGGATATGGCAGACGGTATGGTTGGAACCGGTACCAGAAAAATATATCGAGAATATCAAAATCACACCTGATGTAGATAAGAATATATTGGCTGTCCAAGCTATTGCCAATCTCTGTTCATCAGCTACAAAAGTAGAAGTGAAAGTAAAAGAAGGTTCACATGTGGTAGCAACCGGACAGGCTATTAACAATCTACCGGTGGAGGTAATGATGCCTGAAAATGTGAAACTTTGGTCACCCGACAGCCCGCATCTCTATGATCTGGAAATCATCCTCTGGGAGGGTAATAAACAGCTCGATAAAGTGGAGAGTTATGCAGCCATGCGTAAATATTCCATGAAACGGGATGAAAAGGGAATTGTACGCATGCAGTTGAATAACAAGGATCTCTTTCAGTTTGGCCCGCTCGACCAGGGATGGTGGCCCGACGGACTTTATACTGCTCCCTCCGATGAGGCGTTAGAATATGATGTGATAAAAACCAAAGAGCTTGGTTTCAATATGATTCGTAAACATGTGAAGGTGGAGCCGGCACGCTGGTATAGACACTGTGACCGTCACGGGATCATTGTATGGCAAGATATGCCTAGTGGCGACAGAAGCCCTGAATGGCAGATGCGTAAATATTTCGACGGTGCCGAAAGAGCTCGTTCTGCCGAGTCGGAAGCCAATTTCCGGAAAGAGTGGAAAGAGATTATGGACTATCTCTATTCTTATCCTTCTATAGGGGTGTGGGTACCTTTTAATGAGGCGTGGGGACAATTTAAAACCGGGGAGATTGCCGAGTGGACAAAACAATACGATCCCTCCCGTCTGGTGAATCCGGCCAGTGGTGGTAACCATTATACAGTGGGTGATATACTGGACCTGCATCAGTATCCGGCACCTCAGCTTTATCTATACGATGCTCAGCGGGCTACCGTGCTTGGTGAATATGGTGGAATCGGATGGGCTAACAAGGAGCACCTCTGGGAGCCCGATCGTAACTGGGGTTATGTACAATTCAACAGTGCCAAAGAGGTAACCGATGAATATGTCAAATATGCTGAACAACTGAAACATCTGATCCTGCAGGGATTCTCCGCGGCTGTCTACACGCAGACTACCGATGTGGAAATTGAAGTAAACGGATTGCTGACCTACGACAGGAAACTGGTGAAAGTGGAAGAGGAGAGAGTAAGAAAAGTGAATCAGGAGATCTGTAATATCCTGTCAAATTAATCTTCTGTCACCTATCCATAATGAGACCATTCTCCACACAGATTCTTCTTGCGCTTATAATCCTGTTCTTTACAGGGTGCAGAGCGCAGGGAGGATTTCCGAAAGTTGATAACAACCGTGTATATAGTAATCCTGTAGTCAATTACAGTCTGCCTGATCCTTCCATTATACGGGCAGATGATGGATATTTCTATCTCTATGCTACCGAGGATATAAGAAATTTGCCTATTCACCGGTCAAAAGATTTGGTCAATTGGGAGTTTATTGGTACCGCGTTTACAAATGAAACACGCCCCACTTTCGAGCCCAAAGGCGGATTATGGGCACCCGACATCAATCTTATAAATGATAAGTATGTGCTTTATTATTCAATGTCGGTGTGGGGTGGAGAATGGACTTGCGGCATCGGAGTGGCAACAGCCGACAAGCCCGGAGGATCCTATACCGACCGAGGTAAACTTTTTCGTAGCAACGAAATCAAGGTGCAAAATTCCATCGATCCGTTTTATATCGAAGAAGAGGGAAAAAAATGGCTTTTTTGGGGAAGTTTCCGGGGTATCTATGCCATTGAGCTTTCGGATGATGGCCTTTCATTGAAACCGGGTGCTGAAAAACAACAGGTGGCCGGGACAGCCTACGAAGGAGTCTATATACATAAACGGAACGGTTTTTATTATCTGATTGCCTCTATCGGGTCTTGCTGTGAAGGTTTGAATAGTACTTATACTACCGTGGTAGGACGTTCGGATAATCTTTTCGGCCCTTATCTCGACAAACAGGGCCGGTCGATGATGGAGAATCACCACGAAATAATGATTCAGAAGAATCAGAAATTTGTGGGAACAGGGCATAATTCAGAGATCGTACAGGATAAGAAAGGGCAGGACTGGATTTTTTACCATGCCGTATCGGTTGATAATCCCAAAGGACGGGTGTTGGTAATGGATCAGGTACGATGGGAGAACAACTGGCCTTATATTAAAGGGGGAAGTCCCTCTCTTGAAGCCAAAAAACCATTGTTTTAATATAATAAATTCAAGTTCTGTCAATCATGTGGCAAGTTCTGTCAATCATGTAGTGAGGAAAGTCAATCAAATAAATCATATCTAAATGAAAAGAGTTATTTTATATATTGCCACTGTTTTGTGCCTGTTGAGTGCCGGACAAATATCAGCCCAGCCATTTCCGACCAATATTGATGCTTCAATAGCGTTAAAAATACCGGGTAACAACGCTGTAAATTATCCGTTAAAAGGAGAGATTGGAGGTCAATCAGTTCAACTAAAGGCAGAGAAAGATATTCCGGCAGTCATTACATGGACGATAAAAGAGAATAGGATAGAAATTGTGATTTCAGCGAAAGAGAATATCTATTTTAACTTCAAGCAGAGAGTCAATACCACTTATTCTCATGATGATTGCCAGTTTTACATGCCAGGTTTTTGGTATCGTCGCAATTTGCGATCTCCCAAAGAAGCGCCCTCTTTTCATACATCAGACAGCTGGACAGTACGTGAAGACCGGTTAAGTGTGCCGATGACTGCCGTTTTCAATGAAAAGACAGGAGAATATTTGTCGGTTATGAGAATAGATGATTTTAAGGAAGAGGCACTTACAACGCACAAAGAAGGTGAAGTGATTGTTTCCGGTAAAACGTCGATCGGTTATACCGGATTTGAAAATATGGATGGCAACGCGCATCTCTCTTTTGGTTTTCCTTATTGTGAAACACCAAAAACTTATATCCGGAAACTTACACTGGCACCACCGGTAGAGGCATTCCAATATCTAGGAAAAGGTGAATCGATTCAATTGACATGGTTTCTGCAATCGGGTAAAGCCGCTGATTTCTCCGAACTTATTCGTCAATTGTGGGAATACAGCTATGATACCTGGCGCCCAAAACCGGTGGATACGCCATTTAGCGATGATTTTGTGAAAGAAACCATGACCGATTTTTTTACACAGAGCTTTGTGGACGATCATCCCTTGAAGTTTAACTCTGGGGAGGCAATGGTGGTGGCCACCTGTGAAAGTGTCGGACGTGCGGAAATAGGGTTTGTAGGAAGAGTGCTATTGAATGCCTTTAATGCGTTGGAATATGGGCAACAGCATAATCGTCCCGAATTGGTGTCCAATAGCTATGCTGTTTTCAATAGTTATCTGGAGCATGGATTTACATCCAATGGCCTTTTCCGTGAATTTGTCAATTTTGATGATAATAGAAATAAATCCAATGCTGTTACGTTGAGTATCCGTCGTCAGTCTGAGGGATTGTATGCCATGTTCCATTTCCTCCAATACGAAAAGGATAATGGCAGAAAACATCCGGAATGGGAAGCCAAAATAAAAACGATGTTAGATAAAATGCTACTTCTTCAGAATGCGGATGGCAGCTTTCCCCGTAAATTTAATGATGACCTCTTTATCGAAGATGGAAGTGGTGGAAGTACGCCTTCGGTCACTGTGCCGTTGGTAATGGCGTATAAATATTTTAAAGATAAAAAATACCTGAATGCCGCAAAAAGAACGGCGGACTATCTGGAAAGCGAGATTATTTCAAAAGCCGACTATTTCTCCTCCACACTCGATGCCAATTGCGAAGATAAGGAGGCCTCTTTGTATGCTGCAACGGCCATGTACTATCTGGCATTGATCTCTAAAGGAAATGAACAACAACGCTACTCCGACTTGAGTCTCAAGGCATCTTACTTTGCCCTTTCGTGGTATTATATGTGGGATGTGCCGTTTGCCCAAGGGCAGATGATAGGAGATATCGGTTTGAAAACCAGGGGATGGGGAAATGTCTCAGTGGAAAATAACCATATTGATGTTTTTATTTTTGAATTTGGATCGGTATTGAACTGGCTTTCGAAGAGATACGAGGAGCCTCGTTTTGACGATTTTGTCAAAGTCATCTCTTCTTCCATGCGTCAACTACTACCGTTTGAAAACCATATGTGCGGTATAGCGAAAACCGGTTATTATCCCGAAGTGGTACAACATACCAATTGGGACTATGGCCGGAATGGGAAAGGATTTTATAATAATATATTCGCGCCGGGATGGACAGTTGCTTCCTTGTGGGAATTGTTGTCGCCGGGTAGGGCTGAGAAATTTTTATTGAAGTAAATCATAGATACATAAATAAAATCATCTAAATTTGTAGAAGAATTTATTAAATATAGAGAGAAAATGAGAAAAATCAATCGATTGATCCTGCTGTTGGCCATCATTGCCGTAGCCGGATGTGCCAACAAACAAAAAGAGGCTCCCGCGGAGGAAACAACACTCTCGGGATTGAAAAAGAGTGATTTTCAGACAGAACTCAATGGTAAACCCGTTGATCTTTATCTGCTGAAGAATGCGAACGGTGTGGAAGTTGCCGTAACCAACTACGGTGGACGAATTGTCTCGGTGATGGTTCCCGACAGGGAGGGCAAATTGCAGGATGTAGTGCTCGGTTTTGATAATATAGAGGATTATATCAACATCAATAATAATTTTGGAGCCACAATCGGACGTTATGGCAACCGGATCGCACAGGGAAAGATTACGGTAGAAGGTGTGGAATACCAATTGCCACAGAACAATTTCGGCCATTGCCTGCATGGTGGTCCGGAAGGATTTGACTCCAAAGTCTTCGATGCTGTCCAGCCGAATGAACAGTCTGTGGTATTAACCTATCTATCTGTAGATGGAGAAGCCGGATTTCCCGGTAACCTCAATGTGAAGGTGACAATGACATTGACAGATGACAATGCCATTGATCTGCAATATGAAGCCGAAACGGATAAGGAAACGGTTGTCAACTTGACCAATCACTCCTATTTCAACCTGTCGGGCGATGCCAACAACACTATCCTCAATGACCTGTTGATGATCAATGCGGAGGAGTACACCCCGGTAGATGATACATTCATGACAACTGGAAAAATCGAGAAAGTGGAGGGAACGCCGATGGATTT
>JBAYRG010000063.1:0-11992 GCA_041676805.1 Proteiniphilum sp. | reverse complement strand
GTGCTTAGCTTGTCGTACACCTGGATAGCCGCCATATCATGTTTCCTGGCTGCAATCCGCAGTGCCTGCCTGTAATCGCCGGCATCAATAAAATCCGATATCAGGAAGGCGGTACACCGTTTTTTAATGGCGTTGGTCATATACCGGAGTGTCACATTCAGATCCGTACCATTACCTTCAGGTTGAAAACCAAGTATCTCCCGGATAATATAGAGGATATGCTTTCTCCCTTTCTTTGGAGGGATGAATTTCTCCACCTTGTCGGTAAAGAAAATCACGCCGATCTTATCGTTGTTCTGGATAGCAGAGAATGCCAGTGTAGCCGCGATCTCAGCTACAATATCTCTTTTCAGCAACGATTGGGACCCAAACCCGAGGCTTTCAGACACATCGATCAGCAGCATCACGGTCAGTTCACGTTCCTCTTCAAATATTTTGATGTAGGGGCGGTTATAGCGTGCGGTCACATTCCAGTCGATATCACGCATATCGTCCCCATACTGATACTCCCGAACCTCAGAAAAGGCCATACCGCGCCCCTTGAACGCAGAGTGGTACTCTCCCGCGAAGATATTCCGTGAAAGGCCCCGCGCCTTGATCTCTATATGTCGTACTTTTTTAAGTAGGTCGGTCGTCTCCATCTCTCTTCTGCCTTTACTCCTTACGGCACCTCTATCCTGTTCAGAATTTCGCTGACGATCTCTTCGGAAGTCATGTTATTGGCTTCTGCCTCATAGGTGAGGCCGATACGATGGCGCAACACATCATGGCATACCGCACGGATATCTTCAGGAATCACATAACCGCGACGCTTGATAAATGCGAAAGCACGGGCGGCTAGCGCCAGGTTGATGGAAGCACGGGGTGATGCCCCGAAGCCGATCATCTCTTTCAGGTTTGCCATACCAAACTGGTCGGGAAAACGGGATGCAAATACGATATCCACAATATATTTACTGATCTTTTCATCGATATATACCTCCCTTACCACTTTACGTGCTTCGAGGACCGCCTCCTTAGAGATAACGGCCTTGTCGATAACCGCAGGCTCGAAGATATTCTGACGGATGATCTGCTTTTCCTCCTCTTTGGAAGGATAGGAGATGATCACCTTTAGCATGAAACGGTCGACCTGCGCTTCCGGCAGCGGATAGGTACCCTCTTGCTCGATAGGATTCTGTGTTGCCATCACCAGGAAAGGACTGGGCAACGGATAAGTTTGTTCACCGATGGTTACGTGACGCTCTTGCATCGCTTCGAGCAGCGCGCTCTGCACTTTGGCAGGCGCACGGTTGATCTCATCGGCCAGCACGAAATTGGCAAAGATAGGTCCATGTTTTACCTGAAACTCCTCATTACGCTGGCTGTAGATCATGGTCCCGATCACGTCGGCCGGCAACAGGTCGGGAGTAAACTGGATACGGCTGTAATCCGCATCGATCAGTTGCGCCAGCGTTTTAATGGCCAGGGTCTTCGCCAAGCCGGGTACCCCTTCCAACAGGATATGCCCGTCTGACAATAATCCAATCAGCAGCGACTCCACTAAGTGTTTCTGTCCCACGATCACCTGATTCATTCCGGTAACGAGTGTCTGGACGAAGCCGCTCTTCTGCTCTATTCTCTCATTTAGCTCCTTAATATCGACAACTTGGCTCATATTTTTTAATTATTGAGTATAGATTCTTTTCAACTTACAAAATTAGAAATGTTAAAGAGGTTTCTTGTAGTTTAGGGGTTAAAAATATTTAAGCCTGTTTACACCTGTCGGATAACTCCATTCCGAAGCGATAGCCAAAAGCCTCTTTCATCCGTGCGGCGGCTTCTTCAAAATCAACTTCCCGACCGAGTTCCTTCTGCATGGAAGTAACACCACGATCCTTGAATCCACAAGGATTGATATAATTAAAATAGGAGAGGTCGGTGTTGATATTGAGTGCCAGACCATGCATTGTCACAAAACGGCTTGCCCGCACACCAATGGCACAGATCTTCCTTGCTTTGGACGAATCGGAGGCATCAATCCATACTCCCATTGCTTTTTCATCTTTTTTCCCTTTGACACCAAAGGACTCGAGTGTATCTATCACTACATCCTCCAGCGTGGATATATAACTTTTTATTCCCATCCCGAACGATTCCAGGTCGATGATCGGATAAACCACCAGCTGGCCTGGACCGTGATAGGTGATGTCACCACCCCGATCGATGGTATGTAAGTCGATATTCCTGTTTTTACAAACATGATTGGCAATCAGCAGGTTCTGTTGATTGCCATGTTTGCCGAGGGTATAGACATGCTCATGTTCACAAAAAAGGAGGTATTGCTCTTTCTCCCCCTTTTCTTCGTTGCCCTTTTCACTTTCTTCATCCCCGTTCTCCCCCTCCAATTTTGCGGGGGTGGCCGATTTCTCTCGGATGACCGTTTCAAACAGCCTCTCCTGATAATCCCACGCCTCCTTGTAACGGATAAGACCGAGGTTTTCAAAAATCACTTTATTATTCATTTTTCAATTTCTGATTTCAAAATTTCAAAATTTCACGATTTCACGATTTCATGATTTCATGATTTCATGATTTCATGATTCTTAACTTCTAACCCCATAATCATCTCATCATCTCATCGTTAAATCGTTAAACATGTCTCTCCGCGTGATAAGAAGAACGTACCAGCGGCCCGCTTTCCACGAACTTGAATCCTTTCTCCAATCCTATCATCTTGTATTTCCGGAATTGTTCCGGTGTTATAAACTCTTTTACTGTCAGATGTTTCCGGGTTGGTTGCAGATATTGGCCAATGGTGAGCACCTGACATCCCACATTGATCAGGTCATCCATTGTTTCCAGTATCTCCTCTTCTTTCTCTCCCAAACCGACCATGATACCCGATTTGGGTTTTGCCTTCCCACTTTTGGCGATGGTCTCTATCGTTTTGAGGCTGACCTCGTATTTGGCACGGCTGCGTACCTTCGGAGTCAAACGCCTCACCGTTTCCATATTGTGCGATATAATCTCCGGTCCCTCATCTATTACCTTGTAAATTAACTCCTCTATTCCATTGAAATCGGGGATCAATGTCTCGAGTGTCACTTGGGGATTTCTTTCTTTGACACGCCTGATAGTCGTTGCCCAAAACTCCGCGCCCAGATCGGGCAGGTCATCCCTATCCACACTGGTAATCACACAGTGCCGCAGGTTCATCTTCTCAATACTCTCGGCTAAACGATCTGGCTCGTTCCAGTCCACGATACCCTGCGGGCTTCCTGTTTTCACTGAACAGAACCGGCATGCACGGGTGCAGATATCTCCTAAGATCATAAAAGAGGCCGTCCCTCTTCCCCAGCACTCCGACAGGTTAGGGCATTTTCCACTTACGCAGATCGTATGCAGGCCCTTCTTCGCAATAATCTCTCTTACATCCAGGTATTGTTTCCCCTGGGGAAGCGATATTTTGAGCCAATCGGGCTTCCTTGTCATTAATTCAGGCTTGTTATCCATATTTTACTGATTTTTTTTCGTTGTTCCAAGCAGAGAAAAAACAGATTTTTCTGCCATACAACGAAAAGGTGATTTCTAAATGTTATACAGAGAGCAAAAATACGATTTTATTCGGTTTCTCGCCAATTATTTTTTAGAACAAAGAGTGATAGAACCAATCCCGGTTTATCGGAATCATCACTACCCGTCCCGATTTCCCGATAAATCGGGACAGGCTATCGGGATCATCACATCATCACATCATCATTACTTGTCCCGATTTACCGGAATTGGCACATTGGCACATTGATATATTGGCACATTAATATTATCTTTGCCCCCTAAACTCAGTCAGCTCAGATTACATTGGATTTTCGACTATTACATACCAATCCCCAATCGAACGCCCGGGCGGGCATCATTACCACCGATCATGGAGAGGTGGAGACTCCGGTTTTTATGCCGGTGGGTACTGTGGGGAGCGTGAAAGCAGTACATGTCAGCGAGTTGAAAGAGGATATAGGAGCACAGATTATCTTAGGTAATACCTACCATCTCTATCTGCGCCCGGGGCTTGACATCTTGCAACAGGCAGGAGGGTTACACCGGTTCAACAGTTGGCACAGGCCGATGCTGACCGATAGTGGGGGGTTTCAGGTTTTTTCACTGACGGAAAACCGGAAACTGACCGAAGAGGGGGTCGAGTTCCGATCGCATATTGATGGCTCGAAACACTTCTTCACACCCGAAAGGGCAGTCGACATCCAGCGGATTATTGGCGCCGATATCATGATGGCGTTCGACGAATGTACACCGGGAGATGCCGATTACGACTATGCGAAAAAGTCGCTTGACCTCACCGAACGGTGGTTAGACCGTTGTATCACCCGTTTCCATAAAACGGAATGCCCTTACGGGCATCGCCAGACCCTTTTCCCCATCGTCCAAGGATGTGTATATCCCGATCTCCGGCGCCGCGCCGCGGAAAATGTGGCGGCCAAGGAGGCGGACGGAAACGCTATCGGAGGCCTGGCTGTGGGTGAGCCTACCGAAAAGATGTACGAGATGGTGGAGCTGGTCAACGAGATACTGCCGAAAGAGAAGCCGCGTTACCTGATGGGGGTGGGTAAACCGGAAAATATCCTGGAGGCTATCGAACGCGGTGTGGATATGTTCGATTGTATCATGCCCACACGCAACGGGCGCAACGGACAGATCTTTACCAAGCAGGGAGTGATGAACATGCGCAACGAACGGTGGAAGAACGATTTCTCTCCCATTGAAGAAGAGGGCGCCTCGTTTGTAGATACCCTCTACAGCAAAGCCTATCTGCGTCATCTCATCAACGTCAACGAGATATTGGGATTGCAAATTGCTTCCATCCACAACCTGGCCTTTTATATATGGCTGGTACAAGAGGCAAGAAAACATATCATCGCCGGTGATTTCCCGGAGTGGAAGTCAGCGATGCTGGAAAATGTAACCAGACGATTATGAAGAAGAATAATTTTCTGAGGTTAAAACGGCTGGACAGGTATATCATTAAAAAGTTCCTGGGTACCTATGTCTTTATGATCGCCCTGATCATCTCTATCGCGGTGGTATTCGATATCAACGAGAAGATCGACAAATTCATGACGAACAACGCATCACTGCAAGCCATTATTTTTGACTATTATCTCAACTTCATCCCCTATTATACCAACCTGTTCAGTCCTCTATTCGTCTTCCTCGCCGTTATCTTTTTTACTTCCAAGATGGCGAATAACTCTGAGATCATCGCCATCCTTTCAAATGGTATAGGCTTTAGACGATTGATGAAGCCCTATATGGTATCTGCTTTAGTGATCGCTATTTTTTCATTTATTTTCGGGGGCTATATTATCCCTCCGGCCAACGCTACCCGTATTGAATTTGAACAGACCTATGTGAATCCACGCGGTAAAGTGACTAGCGACCGTGATATTCAGTTCAGGATAGGACCGCAGACCATCGTTTATTTCGGTAATTTTGATATGACCAGCAACACGGGATATTATTTCTCTATGGATCATTTCGATAGCCTTCGACTCACATCAAGGCTTACTGCACAATCGATCCGCTACGACTCCTCTTATCACTGGACTATCAACAATTACCAGATCAGGCGTTTCGAAGGATTGAAGGAGACCATTACCAAAGGTACATCCATAGACACCACTTTACAGATTGTCCCCAATGATTTTATCATTGCCAAGACAGACCAGCAGATGATGACTTCACCCCAACTCCGCAGTTACATCCGCAGTCAGCAAGAAAGGGGATTGGGAAATATACAGGCATTTCAGATAGAGTATCACTCACGGATAGCCTCCGTATTTTCGGCATTTATCCTTACCATTATCGGTGCGGCGTTATCAGCGAAAAAAGTCAAAGGTGGAATGGGTCTCAATATTGGTATTGGTCTGGCACTGAGTATGGCTTATATTCTTTTTATGACGGTAAGTTCCACTTTTGCGGTGAAAGGGGGAATGAGTCCGTTCATCGCTGCTTGGATCCCGAATATTATCTTTACAGCTATTGCTTTGTTTTTGTATAAGAGAGCCCCTGATTGATCCCGATAACTTGTCCCGATTTATCGGGAAACCGGGACGACTTGCCCCGACATGTCGGGGAGTAGTGATGATTGTCAAAATAATCAACTAATCAGTAAATCATCCAATTAGCTAATCGAAATGATATGATACGTAACATACTTATTTCTGTACTGGTCATAGTGACATGGCAAGCCGGTGCGCAGACAAACTATCCGACGATTGTCATTGAAACCAATTATGGTACAATGAAAGCGATGCTGTATGATGATACACCCGTACATAGTAGTCATTATCTGAAACTGATAAAGGAGGGCTACTTCAACGGCACCCTCTTTCACAGGGTGGTAAAGGATTTTGTGATACAGGGAGGAGCACAGGACTCACGCAATGCTCCTGCCGGTGCCCAGATTGGTGGCGGGCGTACCGATATGGAGTTGATGCCCGAATTCCGTGAGAACAGGTTTCATAAAAAAGGAGCGCTTGCCGCTCCAAGAAAAAGTGATAACGAGAATCCACAGAAGAAATCGGATGCTTCACAATTCTATATTGTTCAAGGAAGGGTCTACACCCAGGGGCGGCTCGACTCGATGGAAATGGCGGTGAATGTGCCGATCAAGAACGAAATTATCCGTACCCATTATTTGCCGCATAAGGGAGAGTTGGACAAGCTCAAAGAGGCCAAAGATGCAGGGGGGTTCAATACCCTTTTAGATTCGCTTCTAAACGTGGTGGACTCACTCTATGCGATAGCTCCGGGAAAATTCTTTCTTCTCGAAGAATTAAAAGAGGCATACGCCACCCTTGGTGGTATAGACCGCCTTGATGGAGCGTATACCGTTTTCGGAGAGGTGACTGAAGGAATTGAGGTGATCGATAAGATCGCACTTCTACCGGTTGATGGCAACAGCCGTCCCGAAACCGATGCGAAGATCATAAAGATTTATCTGGAGTAACAGTCCGGCTACTCAATATTTTTTCTTACTCCGGTCAGAAACGCTTTCATTTTATCGGAGTCTTTCTCACCGATAATATCGAGCAATTCCTTCAATCTCATCCTGATATTTCCCAACTGCTCCGATGTATGGGGGTTAAAAAGTATCTCGGTGAGCAGGTAGTCATCTTCAGAGAGTAATCCTTGTGCAATATTCATATGTTTTTTAAAGGTAGTGCCCGGAGCATCCTGATGCTTCATTACCGAAGCAAACACCAGTGTCGAAGCAAAGGGGATGGAGAGGGAGTAGGCGATGGTTTCGTCATGCTCGCGAAACGAATATTCAAACACATTGAGTTTGAGACGTTGGTACAAGTCTCTGAAGAACACCTTTCCCATATGCGACGATTCTGAGATAATGATGGCACTCTCTCTACTCAGGTCGTTCAGACTGGCGAAGGTGGGGCCGAACATGGGATGAGTAGAGACATAGGGGCGGGTACGTTCCCTGTAGAACTCTTCCAATCCGGTTTTTACCGAAGCAATATCGCTCAGGATACATCTCTCCGGAAGGTAAGGCAGTACGTTATGGAATGCGGGAATGGTGTATTTTAGCGTGGCAGCGTTGATCACCAGCTCCGGCACAAAATCTTTGACCTCCGCGGCATCAGTCATCCGCTGCGTGTTATAAATAAACCGCAGTTTCTTTGGATCGGGATCCAGCACCGCCACCTCGTGGTCGAAACTAAGTACATCGGCAAAGAAAGATCCCATCTTGCCGGCTCCGAGTATTAATATCTTCATACTTTTGAAAATTACCAATTACCAATTAATTGGCACATTGGCACATTGGCATATTGGCACATTGGCATATTGGCACATTGGCATATTGGCATATTGGCACATTGGCACATTAGTACATTGACTTCGCCCTCTCCATAATCACCATCTGTTGACGGACCGATTCCGAGTGGATGGCTTCCAGCACTTGCTTGATAAAATCTCCTGACATCTCCATCCGTTCACCTTGTCCGGCACGGTCGGTGAGGATATGGTCATACCGTTGCGTTTGCAGGATGGGCATATCATGTTCCAGTTTATATTGTCCGATTTCCCGTGATACCCGCATCCGTTTGGCTAACAGTTGCAATAATTCATTGTCCAAGTCATCGATTTGTTCACGCAATACGGAGAGATCTTCTGTGGTCTGAACCGTATCACGAATGACAAGGTTGTCGAGGATCTCTTTTAGGGTAGCAGGTGTGATTTGTTGATCCTTATCGCTCCAGGCATCATCAGGAGAACAATGAGTCTCTATGATCAATCCCGAGAAGTTAAGGTCCATCGCCTGCTGACTTATTTTTAAAATCAGATTACGGGCACCACCGATATGGCTCGGATCACCAATTACAGGTAATGTAGGGAAACGGCGTTTCAGTTCAATAGGAATATGCCATTGGGGGAGATTGCGATAGATAGTCTTGTCGGGAGTACTGAAGCCACGGTGGATTACACCGAGCCTTTTTATTCCTGCGTTATACAATCGCTCCAAGGCACCGACCCATAACTCCAAATCAGGATTGACCGGATTTTTTATCAATATCGGGATATCCACCCCTTTGAGCGTATCGGCAATTTCCTGTACTGCAAAGGGATTTGCCGCTGTACGCGCACCAATCCACAGGATGTCTATTCCATATTTCAACGATTCATAGACATGCTTTTCGGTGGCCACCTCGGTCGACATATACATGCCGGTCTCCTTTTTAGCCTCCATCATCCATTTGAGGGCCGGACTCCCTACTCCTTCAAATCCGCCCGGTTTGGTTCTTGGCTTCCATACACCCGCCCTGTATATTTTTATTCCGTTGTCTGCCAGCTGGCGGGCAGTGGTCATCACCTGTTCTTCTGTTTCTGCACTACAAGGGCCAGCGATTACAAGAGGTCTCTTGTCGTTTATGCCCGGTAATAAAATTGATTCGAAATTCATATTGTTATTGTTTTTATTATTGTCCTTTTGAACTAAGAAGTTAGAACTCAGAAGTAAGAATTTCTAAATTTTAATTTTTAGATTTTAGTTTCCCACCTTAACTCATTGCCACATTAGCATATTAGTCTCATCAGCACTACTTTCCGAAAAATCGGGATAAGTTGTCCCGACTTGTCGAGATTATCAAATCATCACATTGGCTAATCAGCTAATCAACTTAATCCTTTTATACGCCTCTTCCAGTTTTTCGGCCGATGAGCCAAGGGAAATCCGGATGAACCGGTCTCCATTGTTTCCGAAGATGGCTCCCGGAGTGATAAATACCCTCCTGTTGTAGAGTATATCATCGACAAATGTTTTGCTATCGGGTGCATCATCGGGAAGTTTTCCCCATACGAAAAGTCCCACCTGACGCTTATCGTAGCTACAATGCAGCAAATCCATGATCCTTTCCGCCCATATACGGCGTTCGGCATATATCTTATTCATATTGGCATGCCATTCGTCGTTGTTCGACAATGCGGCGATAGTTGCCAATTGCATCGGTTTGAATTGTCCGCTATCGATATTACTTTTAGCCTTGAGTACCCATTTTACAAATTGCGGATTGGAAGCCAACATTCCCATACGCCACCCCGACATATTATGAGATTTGCTTAATGAGTTCAGTTCGATACAGATATCCTTGGCACCCGGCACAGAAAGAATACTTATTGGCTTGTCATTCAAGATAAAACTATAAGGATTATCGTGGCAAATAATGATCTCGTGGCGTTTGCCAAAATCCACCAGTTTCTCAAATAGCTCCATCGAAGCATTGGCGCCCGTAGGCATGTTGGGATAATTGACCCACATCAGCTTCACATCCGACAGATCCATCTTCTCCAATGCTTCGAAATCGGGCTCCCAGTTATTTTCTTCCCGCAAGTCGTAGGGTATTACTTTTGCTCTCAACAGGCTCGACACGGAGCTGTAAGTAGGATAACCCGGATCGGGAACCAAAACAGCGTCGCCGAAATTGAGAAAAGCCATTGAGATATGCAATATCCCCTCTTTTGAACCGATCAACGGTAATACCTCATCTTCTGCTAATTCCACTTGATATATCCTTGCGTACCATTGTGCAAAAGCTCTTCTCAACTCGGGAATACCTGTATAAGGCTGATAAGCATGCGTATCCGGACGCTGGGCAGTTTCACACAGTGTGTGGATGGTCTCTTCTGACGGCATCCGGTCGGGAGCACCCACACCGAGACTAATCACATCTTTCCCTCCGGCATTCATGCGGGCCACTTCCGCCAACTTCACCGAAAAATAATATTCGGATATAGATTTGATATGTTCAGCTGGTTCTATCATACTTTTTTAAATTACCAATTACCAATTACTATTAAAAATTATTAATTACCAATTAATTAGACTATTACCTTTTATTGCGCGAAGTGTACCAATTTGTCTATTCTCCATTTTTCACTTTTTATTCTTCGCTTTTCACTTTTCATTCTTCACTGAATCCATGCTTCTCCTCCCTGTATTCGCCTAAAATCTTCAAATTACTGATCAGCGGCATGATGGCGTCGATTGATTGGCGATAACGGTTGTGATCGGTAAAAGTGAGATCAATATAGAACTGATATTCCCACTCTCTTCCGATAATAGGAAGCGACTGGATACGGGTGAGGTTGATATTATAGAATGACAATACCGAGAGTACCTGCGAGAGGCTCCCCTCATTATGTGGCAGTACAAAAACCAGCGATGATTTATTGATATGGTTCTCCTTCTGCACTTCACGCAGCATATCGCCTTGTGCCAGGATAAGGAAACGGGTAAAATTCCTTTTGTTGGTTTCTATTCCGGATGCAAAAACTTCCAAGCCGTATTTTTCGGCAGCTAATGTGCTACAGATGGCGGCTGTCGATTCCAGCTGTTTGTCCCTGATATCCCGTGCGGCCAAAGCGGTATCTTCGTGTTCTACAATTTTTATATCCGGTAAAGCATCCAGGAAAGCTTCACATTGCATCAAAGCGATAGGATGCGACATCACCTCTCTAATCTTTTCTATGGGCTTGCCGGGAAGTACCGCCAACGAATGCGATATACGCAATTTATGTTCTCCGGCAATCTGCAGATCGCTCATCTTCAAAAGGTCATGGTTTTGTAACAGGCTCCCGGCAATGGTGTTCTCAATTGCCATCATGCCGATCAAATCAGTATCTTTCTTTGCCTCAGCGAAGATATCACGGAAAGTGCTGCATGGAACTATTTCCAACTCTTCATCACTGAAATATTCTCGGGCTGCAATCTCGTGGAATGAACCTTCTCCTCCCTGAATGGCTATTCTTTTCATCTGTTCTACTATTTAAATGAAAAAAGCCCCGCCGTGTGATCGGCAGGACTTTTATTTATTTCTGATATGACTTTTTTAATTTCTTCTCATTCTGCATATAAAATCCTGCCTTTACCTACTAAAGTAAAAGTAAAACCAGAAAGCAAATGCAAAAATAGAACCAATCATTGTATTTTCTCTATAAGATGGATATGACAAAATTATCATACCGGTAATGAATACAAAAGTACTACTTTTATCTTTTCAACAAAGAAAATGAAGAAAAAATATGACAAATAAGATGAAAATAAAGAAAAAAGCCATTATTAAAGAGTGGGAAACCCATCAGTTTTATATAAAATTCCAACAGTCATAACAAAAATAATTTTTATATTTGCAAAAAATAAGATGCATCTCAGATAAACACAGGCAAGCTTGGCTTATCATTCGGCTGTCATTATTTTTGAAGAAAATAAGATGCGCCTCGGAAAAGTTCAAGCAAGCTTGGCTTTTCTCTCGGCTGTCATTATTTTTAAAGAAAATAAGATGCGCCTCGGAAAAGTTCAAGCAAGCTTGATTTTTCTCTCGGCTGTCATTATTTTTGCAAATCAAAAAAACCGAGAAGACTAATATTTACAATCATAAACAAATTAATCAATGTTCAAAAATCATCCAAAAGGGTTGCTCGCCGC
>JBAYRG010000062.1:0-12097 GCA_041676805.1 Proteiniphilum sp. | reverse complement strand
TTCCTTGTGATGGAATGCAAAAAACGGGTGAGTATCTTATTGGCATTGGCCAGTTTTTTGTCGATATCACTACCCGAATGTCCCCCACGTAACCCTTTCACCTGTACCTTGAACCAGAAATAATTCTTTGGCACATCTTTTTCCTTGTATTTGAAATAGGCTTTCGTTCCTTTTCCTCCGGAACATCCTATATATATTTCACCTTCCTCTTCTGTGTCAAGGTTAATCAGGATACTCCCGGTGAGGAGATCTTTATCGAGCATGTTGGCGCCTGTCAATCCTGTCTCTTCATCCACGGTGAAAAGTGTTTCAATCTTGCCGTGACTGATATCATCGGCGGCTAGCAATGCCAGCTGGGCGGCCACTCCTATACCATTGTCGGCTCCCAGCGTGGTGCCCTTCGCTTTGATCCAGTCACCGTCGATAATCGTCTCGATGGGATCATTGTCGAAATCGTGTGTCACATCTGAGTTTTTTTCGCAGACCATATCCACGTGCGATTGCAGGATTACCGTGGGAACATTCTCTTTGCCCGGTGTAGCCGGTTTGGTTATCAGTATATTGCCTGCTTTATCCTGTTTTGCTTCCAGATTATGCTGGCGGGCGAAATCGAGCAGATAGGCAAGGACTCTCTCCTCTTTCTTTGATGGTCTCGGGATTTGTGTGATCTGGTGAAAATAGTTCCAGATGGCGGAAGGTTGTAAATCTGTTATCGTCATATTTATTTTAATTTAGATGGCTTATAGAGTGGGTAAAAATACAAGAAAAATAGTGGACAGACAAAAAATTTAATATCTTTAATCCGAAAAGATGTGATTTAATTGGCTAATTAGACTATCTTTGCGCTGTCAAAAGATATCATTATGATAAAAATACTCATTATAGGCTCTGTGATCTTGTTCATCGCTATTCTGTTGATGGGGATGCGTGCTTTCTTCACTGAAAAAGGAGAGTTTCCCAGCCTCCATATAGGTGATAGTAAACCGTTACAGGAAAAAGGTATTCATTGTGCTACATCTCAGGACTCGGAGATGAGCCGAAGAGAAAGTCCGATAGAAAAAATGTTGAAATCAGAAAATATTTAAATCTCTCAAAAATGAAGAATTCTACTCTTTACATCGTCAGCGGAGTGCTGGCGGTCGCAATCATTATTCTTTACATCTTGCATTTTACCAATCAATCATCTGTGAATGGTGCCACCGGAAAAGAGCTTTCCGCTTTGTTGAACGACTCTTCCATTACGTTGCCCATAGCATACGTGAATGTGGATTCACTTTTGATGAATTACAACTTTGCCAAGGATCTCAATGAGTCACTGTTGAGAAAACAAGAGAATACCCGTGCCACGTTGAACCAGAGAGAGGGACAGATTCGGTCTGCTGTGGCCGATTTTGAGCGCAAAGTGAAAAATAATGCTTTTTTGACTAATGAAAGAGCACAACAGGAACAAAACCGGATTATGCAGATGGACCAGGAATACCAACAATTGGCTGATCGGTTGACTCAGGAGTTTTTGATGGAGCAGGAGAAACTGAATATCCAGATGGAGGATACCATCAAGGCAAGAATGATAGAGTTCAATCAGGGTAAGAATTTGGAAATCATATTTAATAACAGGATGACAAGCACTATTCTGTATGCCGATAAAAAATATGATATAACCAATGAAGTGGTTATTTTTCTGAACAGTAAGTATGATCCTGCCACGGCAACCGCTGCAGCAGGAAATTAATCGGGTTTAACCGGTTTCAGAATTAGAATAGGGGGTATGTCACAGGGTGATTATACCCCTTTTTTAGAACTGTGTTTTTAGAAATAAGAAATAAGAAGTTGGAAATAAGAAGTTGGAATTGAAAATCGATGTAGTCAATTAACAATCGGCGCAAGCCAAATTAAAAGTTTGAGAAGTTGAGAATCTATTTTTGCTCTTTGCTCTTTACTCTTTACTCTTTACTCTTTATTCTTTATTCTTTAAAAAATGAAACATTGGAAAACATATATAGAAAGACAGAAAACGGAATATCTGGGTACCATTATTCCACCGGAGAAAGCCGCAGATATGATTGTGGTGATTCCTTGCTATGATGAGCCGGATCTCCTTGATACACTGAGTAATCTTTCTATGTGCGATCGTCCGGCCGCAAATGTGCTGACGGTAATTGTGATTAATTCGGGTCTGCTTGCCGGTGAGGAGGTTGTGGTGCAGAATAGGATTTCTTATAAGGAGATCAGTCTGTTTGCAGAACGATATAATGAATCCGGTTGTGGCTTTTTTCCATTGCTGTTTGAAGATTTGGCACGAAAACATGCCGGTGTGGGACTGGCTCGGAAAATAGGGATGGACCTGGCGGTGGAGCATTTTCTGCGTAATGAGAAGCGGCGAGGGATTATTATTTCGCTGGACGCCGATTGTACGGTGTCGTCTAATTTCCTGACAACCATATGGGAGGCATTTTCCCATGATAAATCACTGAATGGCACTATCCATGATTTCCATCACCGGGTGGAAGAAGAGGGTCCTTTGGCGGAGAGCGCCGCAAGACAGTATGAGGCTTATATCCGTTATTTTCGATCGATGCTGGAATATATGGGGTTTCCTTATTATTGGCACACCATTGGCTCCGCGTTTGCCGTCTCGGCGGACGCTTACGTGCGTGTGGGAGGAATGGGCCGACAGCAGGGAGGTGAAGATTTTTACTTTTTGCAGAAGATCTTTGCGCTGGGAAATATCAGAGAGTTAAAAGAGACCCGGGTTTTTCCCATGGCACGCCTTTCCGATCGGGTTCCGTTTGGCACAGGACCTTCGTTACAGAAAATTATGGATGAGCCAGCAGGAAGTGAGAGGGCTTATTCGGAAAGATCGTTCCGGGAACTGAAGCAACTCTTCGACAGGATAGATGACTTGCGGGGAAAAGATGCTCAATCGGTGGAGAGTATGACAGCAGTATTGCATCCATCATTGCAGCAGTTTCTGAAAGAGATAGATTTTCAGATGCTTGTCAGGAACTGTGATGAGAACAGCGCGTCACCTGCTACATTCCGGAAACGTTTCTTTCATCATTTCAACGCTTTCAGGGTCATCAAATACCTGAATCAGGTACATCCCGATCCATTTCCGTATGAGAATTTTGCAATATTGGTTGACAAATATTAGCTTCATTCTCCTATTTGACCGATTTTTTGTAATTTTGCATGCAAAAAGTAAGTCGTATCTTTCATAATTCTAAAATAAAGCGTTATGGTAATACTAAATGGGGTTGAAATTATCAGTGCTTTCCTGGTCTTGTTCGCGATTATCGACGTAACGGGATCGGTGCCTATTTTTTTGAATCTGCAAAGTCAGAATAAAACGATCCATCCGGAGAAAGCAGCCGCCTATTCATTGCTGATTCTGATCGGATTCTTGTTTGTAGGGGAATGGATATTGAAACTTTTCCAGCTCGACATTTCGGCCTTTGCCGTTGCCGGTGCCGTTGTATTGCTGATCCTTTCTATCGAAATGATCTTTGGCGTGGAAATATTCAAGAACGACGACACCTCTTCCGATAACTCCTCCACGTTATTCCCAGTAGTATTCCCGCTGATTGCTGGCCCGGGAAGTTTCACAACCCTGCTCTCCATGCGTGCTGAATTCCATGTGGTGAATATAATTATCGCGGTCATCTTGAATCTGGTCATTGTCTATCTGGTGCTGAGATACCTCAGTCTGGTAAAGAAGCTGCTGGGAGAAAGCGGCGCGTATATCCTTCGTAAGTTTTTTGGAATTATCCTGATGGCCATATCAGTGAAACTTCTTACATCCAATCTGTCCACACTTATAGCCACTGTGACCAGTGCGGGCGCATAATTATCCATATCAGCATTTTTACGAAACTTTCTATCTTCATACAACGTAAAATAGCAAAATTATAGCTATATTTGCAGGTCAGAAATGCTGACACCCCATTACGGAAATCAGGTTATTTTTCCATCAATTAGGATTTTCAAATTATTCTATTTATAAAATTCAACAACATGAGAATTGTAAGTGTTTTAGGACGGGAAGTATTGGATTCAAGAGGTAATCCGACCGTTGAAGTGGATGTGCTGACAGAATCAGGCGCGTTTGGACGTGCCGCTGTTCCATCGGGTGCTTCCACAGGTGAGAACGAGGCTTTGGAACTCCGCGATGGAGATAAAGGCCGTTACTTGGGGAAAGGGGTACAGAAGGCAGTGGCAAATATCAACGATACTATCGCACCGGCTCTGCTGGGCATGAATGTACTGGAACAGACCCAAATTGACGCCAGACTGCTTGAACTGGACGGGACGAAAACTAAATCGAACCTCGGAGCAAATGCATTGTTGGGCGTATCCCTTGCAGTAGCCAAAGCCGCAGCCAATTATCTTGGCTTACCGCTTTACCGTTATATTGGCGGAACCAATACCTATGTATTGCCGGTTCCTATGATGAATATCATCAACGGTGGTTCTCACTCCGATGCTCCCATCGCTTTCCAGGAATTTATGATCCGCCCTGTAGGCGCCAATTCTTTCAAGGAAGGGTTGCGTATGGGTGCTGAAGTATTCCATGCGTTGAAAAAAGTGCTTCACGACAAAGGCCTCAGCACTGCGGTAGGTGATGAAGGAGGTTTCGCTCCCAATTTGAGTGGTGGAACCGAAGACGCGTTGGAGTCCATCCTGACTGCTGTCAGGAATGCAGGTTACGAACCGGGCAAAGATGTGATGATTGGACTCGACTGCGCCTCTTCTGAATTCTACAAAGATGGCGTATATGACTATTCCAAATTTGAAGGCCCGAACGGTAAAAAACGTTCACGTGAAGAGCAGGTTGCTTATCTGGAAGAACTGATCACCAAATATCCTATCGACTCAATCGAAGACGGTATGAGTGAGAACGATTGGGAAGGGTGGAAATTACTGACCGATAAGATTGGTAGCAGATGTCAATTGGTGGGTGACGACCTGTTCGTAACCAATGTTGAATTCCTTGAAAGAGGTATCAAAGAGGGCTGCGGAAACTCTATCCTGATCAAGGTGAACCAGATCGGAACGCTTACCGAAACGCTGAACGCCATTGAAATGGCACACAGAAACGGATATACCAGCGTGACTTCACATCGCTCAGGTGAAACTGAAGATGCGACTATCGCTGATATTTCTGTGGCAACCAACGCCGGACAGATCAAAACCGGTTCGTTGAGCCGCTCAGACCGTATGGCCAAATACAACCAATTACTCCGTATTGAAGAGGAGTTGGGCGACCGCGCCGTGTACGGTTACAAGAAGATCAGATAATAATTTTCTTGATACAATACTACATAGCAAAAGCCATCTTTCGGGATGGCTTTTGTGCTTCTGTGTCGTGATTAATGGCGTCTGATTTTAGTTTCCAGCTTGGCGAATTCTTTTTCTCCTTTCGAAGCTCTTTTTTTAATGATCCATTCATTTTCAGAAATACCCAATTACTGCCATTTCATTTTGTAATGCCCATACAATTTGAATAGATGTTCAACAATTTTCATAACTTTGTGAAAAATACTTTCGAATAAGATGTATCTTACAGAAAAAACAGACAAAAAATAATCTTTATGAGAAATATAATCTTCTTTGCAGCAATCTTATGCTCCTTGCTTATGAGTGAAACGGTATTTGCACAAAACACCCCTACGGCGTTTGATGTCGACCTATGGCCAAACGGATTACCCAATACGAATGGTGTAGATTATTTGCCTTTTGATGATGAGACGCACAACTATAAACCCTCTATACGGGTGTTCTTGCCATCGGAAGAGCTGGCCACCGGACGTGCCATTATAGCTTGTCCCGGTGGAGCTTATCATGGTTTGGCGTATAACCACGAGGGGTATGATTGGGCGCCCTTTTTCAATAAGCTGGGAATTGCTTATGTCGTATTGAAATACCGTATGCCCAAAGGGGTGAAAGAGGTGCCGTTTTCTGATGCCGAAGAGGCGATCAGGGTGATGAAAGAAAAGGCCGGGAAGTGGAAAATCAATCCGGACGATATAGGTATCATGGGATCGTCAGCCGGAGGGCACCTGGCTTCTACGGTAGCTACCCATATAAAGGCCGAACTACGTCCCGCATTCCAAATTCTTTTTTATCCTGTGATTACTATGGACAAGAGTTTTACGCATATGGGATCACATAATAATCTATTGGGGGAAGATGCTTCCAAAGAACTGGAAGATTTGTATTCCAATGAAAAGCAGGTGACAAGAGAAACGCCAAGGGCATTTATTGTTTTCTCCGATGATGATAGTGGGGTTCCTACACCTAATGGTGTGCACTACTATTTGGCTCTAAAGGAAAATAAGGTGCCCGCTTCTTTGTACATCTATCCTTCGGGAGGACATGGTTGGGGCTATAGATCCGATTTCAAATACCACAAGGAGATGCTTCAAAATCTGACCTCCTGGTTGTCGAGCTTTTAGGAGATACTTAGATCGTATCGTATGAAAAGGGTATTGTTCGCTTTTGCGCTACTATTCGTTTCGGCATCAATTTTTACCTTTGGGCAGATCGCGTCAGGACCAAGATCACTCCTCGAAAGTCGCCGCTCTTCTTCCGAATTATTGGTGTATAAATTGAACGGACAAGATGTGCGTAACCTGTACCTTAAAGGAAAGGATCTTGATGAGTCGATGCTGCACACACTTGTGCTGCGGTGTGCGGAGGCCAAAGATATTCCAACTTTGCCAAGAGGCAATTATATAGAGGTGAGGGTGGTAAATAATGAATTGCAGTATGGCGATCATACGGTAGATAACTTTTATTATCGTATTGTGAAGGATGAAACAGTGATGTTTTTTCTTTCCGACACATTGGGAAATGTGATCCCTGACGCCGTGGTGAAGCAGGGCCTGAAGCGGTTGAAGTTTGATGAAGTTACAAAAACATATAATATCCGGAAAATAGGTGATGAAAAGATAGTGGAAGTAAATAATAACGGGGTACTGCATTATATCGAATTTGAGAAAGAGCAGCACTATCGCTATCGGAGAAATTTCTTTAGGACTGCCCAGTACAGGATAAAGAATGGTTTTTACAGGATATTCAATCCTGATATGGCTTATGTTCCGAATAAATACAATGGGTTTGTCGTTTTCAGTAAACCGAAATACAAGCCGGGAGAGACAGTTCGTTTCAAAGCTTATATCCATCATAACGGGAAGCCATATAATAAAGAAACGGATGTTGCACTCGTCTCCCGTTATCCTGCAAGAATAGATACTATACTGACCACAATCAAGCCTTACCGTCCGGGAATGTATGAATGGGAGTTTGCCTTGTCGGAAAGCCTCAAATTGCCACTGGATGCCGGGTATAATATTGAGTTGAGAACCAAGGGTAGGAGTGCCAATCATATTAGGGATGAATTCCGTTATGAAGAGTATCAGCTGGAAAGGATCTCGTTTGATGCAAAAGCCGATCGGGAGAGATATGTGAAGGGTGATACCGTAAAACTGTTGTTCAATGCCAAGGATGAAAACGATATGCCGGTATATGACGGACGGGTGGATATAACTGTTCGGCCATCGAAGCGTAGCGACAGAGCGTATTATGGTGACAGGGCTTTTGTTCCTGATGAGATATGGATTCATTCGTTTGACATGGATGACAAATCCTCGGCTGAATTTGTATTGCCGGACTCTTTGTTTATCCCTGCTACCGGCATCTATTATGATGTGGAATGTTCTTTTCTCGATGCAGGCAACGAGAAGCATAAAGAGATCGTAACAATTTACATGGATAGGTGTGACCGGAAGATCGATTTTTCGGTAAAGAAGGGAATACTGACCATCAAAGAGCTACTCAACGGGGAGAGCATCTCTGTGGCAGCATCGATTACCGCGTATAATGCCGAAACAGAAGTGCTATTTCGGGACTCGGTGAGATTACCTTACTCGTTGCCCCTGCAGTGGATTGCCAATGACTACAAGGTGACGACTGCCACGTCGTCCGGAAAATTTTGTGTGAACGATATCAAAGAGACTATCTTGGAATACCGTTTTTTCAAGGAGGCGGGCAATGTGAGACTGATAATAGATAACCCATCCGGGTTTCCTTTTTGGTACACTATCGTGAAAGATAAGAAGATGATAGGCAAAGGATATACTACTGCACTCGATTATACTTACAAGGATAAAGGTAAGTCGGTATATGCTATGCAGTTGTCTTATTTGTTGGGAGATGAGGCGAAGAGCATTACCGGAAGTTTGCCTTCTATAGAGAAGAATCTTTCGATGGAGGTCAATACTCCAACGACAGTGTATCCGGGACAGACCGCCAAAGTGGATGTGCTTGTCAAGGATAAGAAGGGGCGGCCGGTCAAGAATGCGGATATCACGGCGTATGCTGTCACTTCCAAATTTGGGGCTTATTCTCCCAAAGTGGCGATTTTCGGGAAGTCGGTTGCAGGTAAAAATTTCAACAATAAGCGATACGATATATCGGGAGTGGCTCCACGCAATGCCACGGGCAAAATGGAATGGTCGATCTGGAAAGATCGGATGGGACTCGATTCGATCGAGTACTACAAGTTTCTCTACCCTGAAATTTGTTACTCGTATTCTGAAAAAGCACCAGGAGAAGTAACGCAGATTGCTCCTTATGTGCTGATTGACGGGGAGCCCCAAGGAGTGCATATCCTCTGGATTGATGCGCAACCGCATTATTTCTATCAAGCCAAACAACTGGATGTGTATAGTTTCCCGATAACGCCCGGATACCACACGTTAACATTCCGCACTTATGACCGGGAAATAACGATGGAGAATGTGCTTGTGAGGGAAGGGATGAAGACGATAATTTCGGTGAATGGTGAGAGGTCGGCAGTGTTGGCCGATATCGGTGGGAAAACGGATGGACGCCCTTTACAGGTGGCCGTGAAAAAATATGACCGGAAAAAGAGAGGTGTGTTGGATGACCGGGAAATGGGGCTGCTTAAAGATTATATGATCACGGTCGATAATACGGCCGGCACAGCAAACTTTTCCGGTGACAACCCGGTATATACGCCAGCGATCATCGATGCGGGAGGTGTCTATTATTGGTTGAATCATTCGGTACCACGACGCTACAATTATACTACCCGCTCCTATGTCACGGAATCCATTTTGTCGGGTCCGTTCCCTTACAGGGGATTTGCCACAGGCGGTAAAAATACTGCCACATTGTATGTCGATACAATGTTTGTGAATAGTTTTACCATCGAGGGAGGTTATCGTTATGGAATATGGAAGAACCAATTGAAACAGACTAAATGGGAGCAGATTCCCTTCTCGTCGAAAATAAGACCTTTTACTCCGAAGCTCTCATTTTCTCAAAACACGCTTACTGCCGATAGCATAAGGAAAATGTTCCATGCCGGATTGTTAGACCGTTTGCAACGCAAGAACGGATTGATGACATCCAATGTGACGGACCGTAGTTCCAATAGTAACCTCGATAAACAGCTCAATGTGAAGCTTCCGGGATGGAATACCGTTGCCGTGAAGGATAAAGATGACGAGTGCCGGCTCAGGTTGGAGATCGGAAATTTTGCTGGCAAAGAGATTATTGCCACTCCTCTGATAATTCACTTCACATCCTTGGAGGACAATAATAACACATGGTATATCTATTACGGTGCTACCCGCCATTTCACTAAGCTTCCGGAAGGTAATTGGCAAATTGACCTGATCTTCAGAGATTCAACCCGATATTCCGTGCCGATCACACTCTGGACGAAAGGAGAGAATTGGCTGAAAATCGATTCGATCAGACCCCTTCCCGCCGATGACATGAGTCGAATTATTCTTGACCGATTGTACTCCCACCTGCATGTTTACCGGCCGAAAGATATACCGGATAAAGATGAGGGGACCCGGAGTCAAGTGGTAAGCGCATTCAGTGCCTCCAATCATGCTGGCAAGATAATTACAGGAACTGTGATCGATACAAGTGGGGATCCTTTGATTGGCGCTACCGTGACGATAGAAGGAACGAATACAGGGACAGTTACCGATATCGACGGTAAATTTAAATTGACCGACCGGGGTTCAGGCAACCTGATCGTATCTTATATTGGTTTTCAGCCTTTTACCACGAAGATTATCTCCGGTTATGATTATCAGATAACCTTGGAAGAGGATTTTGAGATGCTGGATGAGGTGGTCGTGGTTGGGTTTGGAACGCAAAGAAAGGTGAGTGTTGTCGGCTCCATCACTACTGTCAACCCGTCAGAATTGGAGGCCTCCCCAGGTGATCTCACCACGGCAATTGCGGGCAGGGTGGCAGGGATTGATGCTTCTATTTACGGATCGCGTGCTGCCAATGAAATAATCTCTGTAGGGACGAAAGATGGTGCGATTCCCACTTCGTTGAAGAGAGAGAGTGCTTTCCCGGAAGGATGGAGCAGTGCAAATGCTCTCAGGACGAACTTTCATGATGATGCCTTCTGGAAACCGCGCCTCTCCACCGGAAGTGACGGTGCCGTTTCTTTCGAGATCACTTATCCAGATGATATTACCAGTTGGAATGCCAACTTTATTGCTGTGGGGGGACGAAAACAGACCGATAAGGCGCAGTTGAACATAAAATCATTCAAGCCGCTTAATGCGCAACTCTCCTTGCCTCAGTTCGCTATCCTGGATGATAGCCTGAATGTGATCGGCCGGTTGACCAATCATTTAGATGATACGGTAACGATCCGGAGAGCCATCGAATGGAAGGAAAATAAATCTGAGAAGTCCATCACTTTGCTGAAATCATTTATAGATACAATCCCCTTATCAGCCACTAAGCCTGACAGTATCACTATTACCTATTCAATGACGATGGAGAATGGCTATTTTGACGGAGAACGGCGAAGCATTCCGGTGTTCCGGCCCGGAATATTGGAATCCCATGGAGAATTTGCCCTGTTGGGAGATACCGTCAGCCGTCGCTTCCAGACTAATCCGGCCCTGGGCAAGGTGACGGTCCACGCACACTCCTCCGCCATGCAGTCATTTTTGGACGAAATTGAGAGAATCGACCGTTATCCCTATCTATGTAACGAGCAAGTGGCGTCCAAGATAAAAGCACTTTTATTGAAAAAACATATTCTCCCGATGTTCGACAGAGAGTTCAAGGAGGATCATAAGATTAGGAGCCTTATCCGGCGACTGGAGAGAAACAGGAACCGCGACAATTTGTGGGGATGGTGGAACCAGGACAAGACTGAATTGTGGATCTCCAAACAAATTGTGGAAGCATTGCTCGATGCTGAAGCAGATGGGTTTACTGTCGATTTCAACAAACAGGATGCCACCGATGCACTTCTGCGTGAATTGAATCGTCGCCTGTCGACAGTAGAAGAAGCCGGAGATGATTATTACATAAAACAGGAATTGCTGAATGTGCTCGGATTGCTCAGGAAGCTGGATGCAAAAATCGATTACCAGTCCTATTCCCGGCTGCTGTCCTCATTGCCGGATAACAGTGTCAATAACAGGTTGAGGAGTATGTATATGGCATTGCAGCTTGACACAGCCGGTGCAAAAGATTATTTCCCGATCGATTCCCTTTTGCACCTCTCATCCGAAACCATGCTGGGTTCCATCTACTGGGGTGAGAAAGAGAAAGAGATATATCCGCGACATTTTATGCTGCCCGACATCAATAATACGCATAACACGCTTGTGGCATATCGTATTTTGCGCGAAGTGGGCGGGTATGACAAAGAGTTGGAGAAGATAAGAAACTATTTCTTCGAGATACGCAAAAATGGCTTCTGGCAGAATACCTATGAATCTTCAAGGATCATGGAGACCATCATGCCCGATATGGTGGCGATGGACAGCACTTTCTCTGAGACACGGTTGATCATCAACAGCAAAGAGTATAAGGAGTTTCCGATCACGGCGGAATTTGAAGCCGCAGAAACGGTCGATGTGCGAAAAACCGGGACGTTGCCGGTATTTTTTACCGTCTATCAGCAAGAGTGGAATCATGATCCGGAAAAGATGTCTGAAGGTTTTTCCGTAAAAACGGCATTCTACCGCAAAGATAGTGTTGTCACTCAGTTGGAAGCCGGAAAGAGCGTTGATCT
>JBAYRG010000061.1:0-12101 GCA_041676805.1 Proteiniphilum sp. | reverse complement strand
GTTTGAACTGCGTCGCTCGCTGCAGACCATCAACGGGATTGTCGCTTTTCTTCGTCGTGATGAAGAAAAAACGTCTCAATACCCCTATCTGCTCGCTTTGGCGGGAGAGGTGCTCACTTTTCCGGAAATCACTAAAAGAATAGACGGTATACTGGATGGCTTTGGACAGGTAAAAGACCATGCCTCACCTCGTTTGTCCGAAGTACGGAGAGAGCTTGCCTCCACCATGAATGGCATCTCAAGAAGCCTGAATACCATCCTGCGAAGGGCACAGGCCGAAGGATATGTGGATAAGGATGTCTCCCCGAGTATGCGCGACGGGCGATTGGTAATCCCGGTGAACCCTTCCCATAAACGGAAGATCAAAGGAATTGTGCACGATGAATCGGCTTCGGGGAAAACAGTATTTATCGAACCGTCGGAGGTGGTGGAGGCCAATAACCGTATCCGTGAATTGGAGGCGGATGAACGGCGGGAAATTATTAAAATACTGACTGAATTCACCAATTATCTGCGTCCATTTCTGTCCGATTTGCTGGAGTCATACGAATTTCTGGCAAAAATTGATTTTATCCAGGCTAAAGCGGCCTTTGCCATGCTGATAGGAGGTATCAAGCCTTCCATCGATAACAAGCCTCAAATTGACTGGGTGGAGGCAGTACACCCCTTGCTCTATCTGGCATTAAAGAAACAGAAAAGGAAGATTGTGCCGCTTGATATTGACCTCGAAAGAGATAACAGGATTTTGGTGATTTCTGGTCCCAATGCAGGCGGAAAATCGGTCTGCCTGAAAACAGTAGGGCTGTTGCAATATATGGTGCAATGCGGGTTGCTGATCCCTTTGAAAGAGAATTCCAGGGTGGGCATATTCAATGATATCTTCATCGATATAGGTGACGAGCAATCCATAGAGAACGATCTATCGACCTATAGTTCCCATTTGCTAAATATGAAATTTTTTGAGAAGCACTGCAATGATCAATCGCTGCTGCTTATCGACGAGTTCGGAAGTGGTACGGAACCCCGGATTGGAGCAGCTATTGCTGAAGCATTGCTCGACAGGTTCAACCGTCGTCAATCGTTTGGTGTTATCACTACCCACTACCAGAACTTGAAACATTTTGCCAACGAGCACGTCGGCGTGGTGAATGGCGCCATGCTTTATGACCGTCATGAGATGCAGCCGCTGTTCCGTCTTGCTATCGGTAACCCGGGAAGTTCATTCGCCGTGGAGATTGCCCGCAAGACGGGTATTCCGGAAGAGGTGATTGCCCACGCGTCGGAAATCGTGGGAAAAGACTATATCGATATGGATAAATACCTGCAGGATATATCGCGTGATAAGAGATATTGGGAACGGAAACGAGATGATATTCGTCGTGAACGGAAAAGGTTGGAAGAGATCACTTTAAAATATGAGACCGATCTGGAGACGATCAACAAGCAAAAGAAAGAAATTCTTACCCAGGCACGTGAACAGGCGGAGCGATTATTAGCCGAGAGCAATGCCCGTATTGAAAACACAATCCGTGAAATCCGTGAAGCTGGAGCCGACAAGGAAAAAACCAAACAGATCCGGCAGACGCTACAGGAATTCAAAGCAAAGATTGAGCCGTTTGATATTGTTGAAACGAAAAGACGAAAGAGACAAAAAAGAGACAAACCAAGCAGTGATAACGGTATAAAGCAAGCAAAACCCTTTGTAACAGGCGATACGGTTCGCTTGATAGGTCAAAGTTCACTGGGTGAGATCATGGAGATTTCAGGTAAGAAAGCGGTTGTCGCTTTCGGAATGATCAAATCTACAGTTGATCTTGGCAAATTGGAGCGTGTGAGTGCCAATCAGATCAAAAAGGAAAAGAAAGCCTCCAATACAGTTGACCTGTTACATGAGAGAAGACTCAATTTCAAACAGGATATCGATGTGAGGGGGATGCGCGGCGATGAAGCGCTCCAGGCAGTGATCTATTTCGTGGATGATGCCATTCAACTGGGAGCCTCCAGGATACGCATCCTCCATGGTACCGGTACGGGAGCACTGCGGCAGATTATCAGGGAATATCTTGGTAGTGTGAAGGGTGTAGCGCGTTTTCAGGACGAGCATGTTCAGCTGGGAGGTGTCGGTATTACGGTGGTCGATCTGGAATAAAACAAACATGCCGGCCCTCCAGTATGTAATTTTTTTTATCTTTAAATAAGATAGCTCAAGTAAACTTGGCTCTGCATTCAACTTTCACTATCTTTGTCGACGATATTAAAATTATCCTGTTTTTTTAACAATTAAACAATCTCTGATGGTTAAATTCTCCAAACCCTTTTGGGTTGCCAATTTTGTAGAACTTCTTGAACGTCTGGCATATTATGCCGTTTTTATAGTTATCACACTTTATCTGTCTAATGTATGGGGCTTTTCCGATATTGAAGCCGGCGTCATTGCTGGTATGTTTTCGGCTTTGCTCTACCTGTTACCGGTATTTGCCGGTGCCATTTCCGATAAAATCGGATTTCGCTCGGCCATCATTCTGGCTTTCGCATTATTGACAGTAGGGTATGCCGGATTGGGAATCCTGCCGACAATGCTTGAAAATGCCGGATTAGTCGAATACGATATGACAACCACCTATACAGGGTTGAATGAGAGTTATCTGAGATGGTCGATTATTGCTCCACTGATATTGGTGGTTATTGGTGGATCGTTTATTAAATCGGTGATATCGGGGACGGTAGCACGTGAAACCACACCCGAAAACCGTGCCCGAGGTTATTCTATATTTTATATGATGGTAAACATCGGCGCCTTCACAGGAAAGACGGTGGTAGACCCGTTGCGAAGAAGTATGGGAGACCAGGGACTGGTTTACCTAAACTACTTCTCGGCAGCCATGACACTGCTCGCCCTGATTGCCGTATACCTCTTTTATAAATCGGCCAAGACCGAAGGGAAAGGGAAAAGTTTTGCAGAGTTGGGCCGGTCGCTGGGAAAAGTGATGCTGAACGGCCGTTTGATGCTGCTGATATTGATCGTGAGTGGATTCTGGGTTATACAAAGCCAGATGTACGCCACCATGCCTAAATATGTGATCCGGTTGATCGGAGAAGGGGCATCACCCGGATGGTATGCCAACGTGAATCCGTTGATAGTTTTTGTTTGCGTGAATTTCGTTACCTCTCTAATGAAGAAACGGAGCGCTGTTGCCTCTATGATGATAGGAATGTTTATCATCCCGCTATCTGCCCTGGTAATGTCGTTTGGTACCCAAATCGGAGGAGAGGGTGTTTTAGGATTACATCCGGTAGCATTTATGATGATTGTGGGTATCGCCATGCAGGCGTTGGCAGAGTGTTTCATTTCTCCCCGTTACCTGGAATATTTTTCCCTCCAGGCACCCAAGGGTGAGGAAGGACTTTATTTGGGATTCAGCCATCTGCACTCTTTCTTTTCGTTCTTGCTGGCTTTTGGATTGTCGGGGTTCCTGCTGGATAGGTACTGTCCTGATCCACGTCTGTTCACCAATGAAGCAGGTCTGTTTGATTCCATCGCTTATACCGCTGCCACGCAAAATGCCCATTATATATGGTATGTTTTTGTGGGTATCGGAGCCATCTCGGCCGTAGCGCTTTTTTTCTACGGACGTATCACACGTAGGGTGGACCTGAAAAAAGAACAGGCTGGTGGTAGAATTTAAAAAAAGAGGAAAATGATATTCGGAAAGAGAAAACTTGTCCCCTTGTGGAGTGTTATAGTATAATAGTATAGTATTAGTTATCCTTTTTAAACCGTAAAGAGATATGAGATTAGATTTGAGTTCACACATTACTTTTGAAAGGGTCCCCAAAAAGTATTACAGGCCGGAAAATGATTTCGAGGAGTATAACTTGTCGCGTTTCGAGAAACTACCGGTGGCTATTTTTGAAGAATCGAGAAGAGCGGCGAAAAAAGTGGCGAAAGATATCGTCAACGAAATGAAGGCAAAGCAACAGGAAAATAAACCTTTTGTGCTGGGAATCAGCGGAGGGAATTCTCCCATGCCAGTTTATGAGGAATTGGTGAGACTTCATAAGGAAGAAGACATCAGTTTCAGCAATGTGATCGTCTTTAACACTTACGAATTCTATCCGGTACTCGATTTTACTTATAGCAACCTGCAGATGCTGAAAGAAAATTTTCTCGACCAGATAGATATTGCTCCGGAAAATATCTTTTCTCCAGATGCGACAGTGGAAAAAGATCTGATTGCGGAAATTTGTGAGGCATTCGAGCAAAACCTGAAAAAAGTGGGTGGACTCGATTATATATTGTTGGGATTGGGTAGTAAGGGGAATGTGGGATTCAATATGCCCGGTAGCAGCCTTCACTCTGAAACCCGCCTGGTGATGCTCGACGGTGACTCCAGAAAAGATATCGCCCGCAATTTCGGATCCTTAGACAAAGTGCCGGTAAGTGCTATCACTATGGGACTGTCGGATATGCTGGATGCCAAAAAAATTTCACTGGTAGCCTGGAGTGAACGAAAGGCCCCCAGCATCAGGGATATTGTAGAAGGATCAGTGACCGACCTGATACCCGGTTCCATGTTGCAGACACATCCTGAAACCAAAATCTTTGTGGATCTGGCAGCCGCCTCTGAATTGACCCGTATCAGCCGCCCTTGGTTAGTGACCAATTGCGAATGGACCAGCAAATTAATTCGCCGGGCTATCGTATGGCTCTGCGGAGTAGTGGATAAACCTATCCTCAAACTGACAAACAAAGATTATAGCGATAATGGGTTGAGTGAATTGATCACGCTCTATGGCTCGGCTTACAACGTGAATATCAAGATATTCAATGACCTGCAACATACCATTACCGGTTGGCCGGGAGGAAAACCCGATGCCGATGATACCTACCGTCCCGAAAGAGCGAAACCCTATCCAAAAAGAGTGATTATTTTCAGCCCCCATCCCGATGACGATGTGATCTCGATGGGTGGCACATTCCAACGACTCGTTAACCAGGGACATGAGGTGCATGTGGCTTATCAAACTTCCGGAAATATTGCCGTGGGCGACGAAGAGGTGATCCGCTATATCTCCGTGCTGAATAGTATGCGTAAGAAATTCAACCCTGAAAACATAGGGTTGATGGAAAAATATGAAAGTATCCGTCGTTATCTTTTGCATGAAAAATCGAAAGATGATATCGATACTCCTGATATCCTTTTTATTAAAGGTAGAATCCGCCGTGAAGAAGCCCGATCGGCCGATAGATACGTTGGACTGCCGGAAGAGAATGTCCATTTCCTTGATCTGCCTTTCTATGAAACCGGCAAGATAAAGAAAAATCCCATATCAGAAAAAGATGTCAATATCGTAAAAGATTTTATTGAAACCATCAAGCCGCATCAGATTTATGTGGCGGGTGACCTGGCTGATCCGCACGGAACGCATAAGGTATGCCTCGATGCGATCCTGGCAGCAATAGACCTGATGAAAGAGGAAGAGTGGTATCAAGACTGCCGGGTTTGGATGTACCGTGGTGCATGGATGGAATGGGAGATAGACCATATAGAAATGGCTGTACCCCTCTCTCCCGAAGAATTGCGACAGAAGAGAAATGCTATTCTCAAGCATCAGTCGCAAATGGAAAGCGCTCCTTTCCTGGGGGATGATGAGAGATTGTTCTGGCAACGGTCGGAAGAACGAAATAGGGCAACTGCAGATATGTACTGGAAATTGGGACTGGCCTCTTACGAAGCCATAGAGGCATTTGTAGAGTATATTCCCGTTCAATAGTATTTAAAAAAAACCGATAAAGAAAACTCCCGGTATCCGGAACAGACGACGACTGTTTCCGGATATCGGGATTTTATTAAAATTAATCGACAAATATGGGTGTATATTCCTGAAAAAATTGTATATTGTGGGCCTTGTTTTGAATTGATAGATGCCAAAAGAAAAATTTCATATCGAGTTCCTGATGGGAAATGCCACCCAGAGCAGTTTGTGGCGTATGATAAGCCAAATTGACGGTCTTTCGGAGTGGTTTGCAGATGAGGTGACGATGGATGAAACTGAGACCATCTACAAGTTCATATGGGGAAAAACTGATAATGAAGCACAGATTATTAATAAAAAACCGCAATCAAGTATTCGTTACAGATGGCTCGAAGAAGAAGAAGAGGAAGAACTCTACTTTGAATTCCTGTTGCGAAAACTCGATCTTTCGGGTGCTATGACACTTGAAATAACCGATTTTGCCGAGCCCGACGAAAAAGGAGATGCCATTGCGTTATGGGAATTCCAAGTCGATGAGATGAAAAGAAGGCTGGGAATCTGATTATCTCTTTTATTCAAAAACCACAATTCGATTGATTTTATTACTCAGCTTTCACTATCTTTGTCCTAAAATTGAACTTGTACTTTTTTAATGAGAAGATTTTTCCACATAAAGCGGCTCTACAGCTATATTCTTACAACTTTTATTCCGCTTCTTCTAATGACTTTTGCCATATGCCTCTTTCTGGTATTGATGCAGTTCCTGTGGAAATATGTAGAAGATATGGTCGGTAAAGGATTGGAAATAAGTGTGCTGGGAGAGATGTTTCTCTATGCAGCCCTCACGCTTGTCTATATAGCCTTGCCCTTGGCGATCCTGCTGGCCTCCTTGATGATGTTCGGAAATATGGGTGAGAATTTGGAGTTGCTCGCTGTTAAAGCGGCTGGAGTACCGTTGCTGACAGCCATGAAGCCGCTTACGATCCTGATTGTGAGTATTGCCGTCGGAGTTTTTTTTTACCAAAATAATGCCCTTCCAAAAATTCAGACCAAATTTTATTCACTACTGATCTCTATCCGACAGGCATCACCTGAATTGGAAATACCCGAAGGGACCTTCTATAAAGAAATTGACGGTTATAATCTCTATGTGGGGAAGAAGAATCAAAAGACAGGAATGCTCTACAACGTATTGATCTACGATATAGCGAGCGGATTCAATAACATGGCGGTAATCATCTGTGACTCGGCTGAGATGAGCACGACAGACGACAAGAAGATGCTTATCTTCACCATGTATAGCGGCCAGCAGTTTCAGAATTTTGAACAGGGAGGCGGTTCCTCCTCGCGCTATAACGAAGATTTCGTGCCTTATGCACGAGAGAGTTTTGATACAAAAACCATGATGATCTCTTACGATTCCAACTTCAACCGCATGGATGAAGAGGTGATAGAAGGAAACTCTTCCAGCAACTATGTATCGAAAAATTTATCGGAACTGGGCGCCTCCATCGACTCCATGTCTGTGATCATGGATAGTGTAAACCGGGTGGACAGGAAAACAATGAAGAACTACTCTTATCTCTCTTTCCGTAATGGATATCCCTCCGAAAAGAAAGACTCCCTGATCGCCGCAGCACGGCTAACACCTGTTGAAGTACCAACTCCCGACACCTTGGTGCATTCAAAAACATTACACGATCAATCCACTATCTTACAAAATGCCTATATGAAAGCGGATAATAACAGTAATGAGTTTATGTTCAGGTCCCTTAATAAAACTACCACACAGCGTGTCATTAACCGGCACTGGATAGAATGGCACCGGAAATTCACCATTCCGTTCACCTGCCTGATATTCTTTTTTATTGGTGCGCCGTTGGGTTCTATTGTAAGAAAAGGAGGATTGGGTACCCCTATCGTAATATCGGTAATTCTGTTTATTATCTACTATATCGTTGAGAATGTGGGTTATAAAATGACCCGTGACGGTGTATGGGCACATTGGTTCGGCATGTGGTTCAGTTCGATTGTCTTGCTGCCTATAGGGGTCTTCCTGACCTATAAGGCAGTGAATGATTCGGTGATAATGAATGCTGATACCTACGTCAACTTCTTCAAAAAACTCTTTTTTATTCGTGATAAGCGAAAATATCCAGTGAAAAGTGTGATCATTGAAGTGCCTGATTATGAAGAGATATCTCAATCGCTCTCGAGTTTATCGCAGAGGATTGAACTGTTTCTGGAAAGATATGGACATCTCTCTTATAAGGATTATTGGATTGATACTGAGTATAATAAACAATTACGGTCTCTTAAAAGTTCTTTGGAGATAATACTCAACAGTCTGTCCAACTCTCGTAAACTGGAAGTATTGGCAAAAGCGGAAGAATATCCTGTGATATTTAATATAGTGAGGATTTTCGATCCCGGTTCAATCCCGGCCAAGATATCAATGTATCTCTTTCCTGTCGGGATTATTATAAGACTCCTTTCCACTCCCTTTGAACTGATTATCAGAAAAGATCTGAAGAATATTCAACGGATGAATGGAGAGTTGACAGATATTTTACACGGCATTCATGAGCCGGAAACAATTGCTTTAGCATAAAAATAATCTATATATAAATGCAAGAAAAAATTCAATTACACACCATTGATGAGGCGATTGAAGAGATTCGCAAGGGTAATTTCATCATAGTGGTCGACGATGAAGACCGTGAAAATGAGGGTGATCTTATTATCGCGGCAGAACATATCACTGCCGAAAAGATCAATTTTCTGGAAACTCATGCGCGCGGACTCATCTGCGCACCTATTACAAAAGAGCGTGCCGAAGAGCTGGACTTGCCAATGATGGTTTCACACAATACATCGATACATTCCACGCCCTTCACTGTTTCTATCGATTTACTCACACACGGTTGTACTACTGGTATTTCGGCTTATGACAGGGCACAAACTATCCTGGCGCTGACCCGCAAAGAGACGGCGCCGGAAGATTTTGGTCGCCCAGGCCATATCTTTCCCCTGCGTGCACAAACCAAAGGGGTACTACGTCGCGCGGGACATACTGAAGCGACGATCGACTTTGCCCGCCTGGCAGGACTTTATCCGGCCGGTGCTTTGGCTGAAATAAAAAATGAGGACGGGTCTATGGCCCGCCTTCCGGAACTGATGGAGATATCCCGGAAATTCAGCCTGAAGATCGTTTCCGTGGCCGATCTGATAAAATATAGACTTAGAACAGAATCGTTGATCGAAAGAGGTGAAGCGGTAAAATTACCTACCGAATATGGTGAGTTTACTATGGTGCCGTTTTTGCAGAAAGCTACCGGCCAGGAACATGTAGCTCTTACCAAAGGAGAATGGCACGACGGTGAACCGGTATTGGTACGTGTACACTCCTCCTGTATGACCGGGGATATTTTCGGGTCGATGCGTTGTGAATGTGGTGAACAGCTTCACAAAGCCCTCCAACTCATCGAAAAGGAGGGAAAAGGGGTACTCGTTTATCTGAATCAGGAAGGACGTGGAATCGGACTGATGGCAAAAGCGGCGGCATACAAGCTGCAAGAGCAGGGACTCGATACCGTGGATGCCAATCTCCATCTTGGTTATCAAGCTGATGAACGGGATTATGGGGTAGGCGCGCAGATACTTCGTAGCCTGGAGGTAAGTAAGATGCGCCTGATGACTAACAATCCCACCAAACGTGTCGGACTTGAATCCTATGGACTGGAAGTAGTGGAAAATGTACCACTCGAAGTCTCCCCCAACCAGTACAACCACTTTTATATGGAGACCAAGAAAAGGAAAATGGGACATGTTTTGAGAAGCATAAAATAGATGTGATGATGTGTTGATCCCGATAAATCGGGACAAGTAGTGGTGATTTAACGATGTGACGATGTGCTAATCCCGACTCGTCGGGAGGTGTAGTGCCGATGTGTCAATGAGTTAATTTGTGGATTTGAAAATTTGAAGATTATATTCTGGAATCATGAAATCCTGAAATTGTGAAATCCTGAAATCATGAAATTGTGAAATCATGAAATTGTGAAATTCTGAAATCCTGAAATCAATAAAATGATCTTATGAATATCCTGTACCTTCTTTTCGGCTTTTTGGTGGGGGGATTCCTGGGATGGATTATTGCCTCATTGCTGGGCAAATCGAAATCGGTTCCGAAGAGTGAGCTTGATGCGTTGACTGACAGATACAATGCGTTGAATACCGAATTCACTCTGTCGGGTGCCACGCTATCGGCTAATCTGAATGCTGCTCAGGAAACTATCCGGAATTACCAGGAAGAGATAGGGCAAGTCAGACAGGAATTGAAAGCAAAAGTAGAAGAGTGGAATGAGATAAACAGGTCGTTGGCCTTGTTCGCTGCCGAGAACAAGTCGTTACTCGAAAAACTGGAAAATCAGAAAACGGAGATCGTTGAATTGCGCAAGCAGTTCAACCTCGAATTCGAGCATATTGCCTCTAAAATATTGGACGAGAAATCCGAGAAATTCACCCATCTTAACAGGAACAACCTGGATGCTATCCTGAAACCGTTTGGAGAGAATATTGAGTCGTTCCGTAAAAAGGTGGAAGAGGTCTATATCAATGAGTCGAAAGAACGTTTTTCACTCGGACAGGAAGTGAAAAACTTACGTGAATTGAACGACCGCCTTAGCACCGAAGCCAATAATCTGACCAAAGCCTTGAAAGGGAGCTCAAAGACGCAGGGCGACTGGGGTGAAATGATCCTGGAAAATATTCTTGAGAGGTCGGGATTGGTGAAAGGACGTGAATATTTTGTGCAGGAACCCCTCAAAGACATGGATGGTAATACCTTTACCGGGGAAAGTGGTGCTAGGATGAGGCCCGACGTGATGATCGCTTACCCTGATAACCGGAAGGTAATCATCGACTCGAAAGTATCGCTTACCGCCTATGCCAACTATGTGGGTGCCGATGATCCGTCAGAACAAAAAAGATACATCGACGAGCATCTTCGCTCCGTGCGGAAACATATCGACGAGTTGAGCCGGAAAAGTTACCAGGATTATGCCGATACCCTCGATTTCGTGATGCTGTTTATCCCCAATGAACCGGCCTATAGCCTCGCATTGCAATATGATGAAAATTTGTGGCAGTACGCCTACGAGAAAAAAATCCTATTTATCAGTCCGACCAATCTTATCGCTGCCTTAAAGTTGATAGTGGATCTGTGGAAACGGGAATACCAGAACCGGAATGCCATGGAGATTGCCGATCGCGGTGCGGCACTGTACGATAAATTTGTCAATTTTGTGGAATCACTTACCGATATAGAAACGCATCTGAACAGGGCCAAACGAAGTTATGAGAACGCTTATGGCCAGTTGAAATCGGGTAGGGGAAACCTTGTCGGACAGGCCGAAAAGCTGAGGGAACTGGGAGTGAAGACAAAGAAGACACTGCCCCAATCGTTGCTTGATGAGGCTACAGATGAAGAATTTTAATTTTTAGTTTAGAAAAAATATGTATGGAAAAATGAAACAACACCTGCAAGAGGAGCTGAGGTTGATAGAAGAGGCAGGTCTCTACAAAAAGGAGCGAATTATTGTTTCGCCACAAAAGGCTGAAATAAGAGTACAAACGGGACAGCAAGTGCTCAATTTTTGTGCCAATAATTACTTGGGATTATCTGATCATCCAAGGTTGATTGACACTGCAAAACGGGCACTTGACGAAAGAGGGTATGGTATGTCGTCGGTACGCTTTATCTGCGGTACACAAGACTATCACAAGGAATTGGAAGCAACTATCAGCCGCTTTTTCAAAACCGAAGATACCATTCTTTATGCCGCCTGTTTCGATGCTAACGGAGGACTCTTCGAGCCGCTTTTCACACAGGAGGACGCCATTATCTCCGATGCATTGAATCATGCATCCATTATTGACGGGATACGTCTTTGCAAGGCGCAACGCTACCGTTATGCCAATGCCGATATGGCTGATCTTGAAGAAAAGTTGAAAGAAGCACAGGCGCAGCGATTCCGCATCATTGTCACCGATGGTGTCTTCTCTATGGATGGCAACGTGGCACCACTCGACAAAATTATGGAGTTGGCGGAGAAGTATGATGCACTGGTGATGGTGGACGAAAGCCACTCGGCCGGAGTAGTAGGCCGGACCGGAAAAGGTGTGACCGAATTGTACAACGTGATGGGTGATGTGGATGTGATCACGGGAACATTGGGCAAAGCCTTTGGAGGTGCCATCGGCGGATTCACCACCGGCCGTAAGGAGATCATCGATATATTGCGTCAGCGCTCACGTCCCTATCTCTTCTCCAATTCCATTCC
>JBAYRG010000060.1:0-12183 GCA_041676805.1 Proteiniphilum sp. | reverse complement strand
TGCGCGGTTTCGATGTAGGTCTGGAAATGTCGGGGTCGCCCGCCGGATTCCGGGAGATGATTGCCAATATGTACAACGGTTCCAAGATCTCATTGTTGGGGATTTTACCCAATAATACGATGGTCGACTGGAATGATATCATCTTCAAGGCACTTACACTGAAAGGGATTTATGGTCGTGAGATGTGGGAGACATGGTACCAGATGGAACAGATGATCATCTCCGGGTTGGATTTGAGCCCCGTCATTACTCACCGTTTCAGTATCGATGATTTCCAGAAGGGATTCGACGTGATGGAAGAAGGCCAGTGCGGTAAAGTGATCCTCAACTGGGAATAACAATCAGGATCTGAAGAATTTGACAGCTTTATCGAATTGATCGACTGCCTTGTCGAACAAATTGATCTGTTTTAATAGAGGGAGCTCTTTTCCGGAGTTCTCTTTTTTTTCTTCTTCCGGTTCAGGAACTATTTTATAATCTTCTATCAGTTCGATATTTTTTATGGACCATTGATTGGCTGCCGTCACTTCTTCAAGGAGCAACTTCATCTGGTCAGCGGCAATCTTCATCAATCCACTCTGTAATGCGGCCTTTTTCACCTGTTCTTTTGCCAGACTCTGGATCTGTTGGAGATCTTTCCTGCCGATCATATTGAATAGGTCATCTTCGAAATAATAATAATTGAAATCGCAATCAACGGAAAAGATTTCCGGTTTCGGGAAATTCAACAGCCGTATCTCTTTGCTCCCTTCGTCGACCTCCCATACACATTTTTTTATATCATACCCTATCAGTACTTGCGCGCGTACGATAACCAACGCTTTTTTAGTGGAGGGGATGAACTTCAACAGTTTTTTTGTGTTCTCATAATTATAAATCTCGTTGAGTTGTCCTTCAGCCACTACGATCTTGAAAACCCGTTTTATACCCTCAACAATTGTATGAGAAGCGGTGATGCTACCCGATTGGATTTTTCGCATATTCCAAAATTGAAACAGGAACCAGGCAATGATAATGCCGGTGAACAGACCAAAAGTCAGGATGCCTAATATATTTCCATTCCCTGGATAAACCGGCCTGAAAAATATCCGGTAAAGGAAACCGATGATCAATAACAAAAGAATGGCTGTAGTGATTATGCCGATTCTCTTTACGATCTTTTTTTTCATATTCTTATCCCTATAAACATGCTAGAACACAAAAATAAGAATAAAGATTTGATAATTGTGGAGAATATCGTGGAGAATATGGACGGAATGCACAAAAATGTAATATGTCGGAAAATATAATTATTTTTGTGCGCTGAAAAAAATTATTACAGTGCTACCAATAAGCCAAAACTATATGAAGCAACTTGTGATCTTACGTCATGGTAAAGCCGAACAGGATACAATGGCCAAAGATGATTATGATCGCGTCCTCTCTCACCGCGGTGAGAAAAATGTCCTCGACATGGGAGAATTTATTTTCAAGAAATGGGGACTGCCAGACCTGATCCTCTCTTCGTCCGCAAGACGGGCACATGATACCGCCATCTGGGCTGCACAAAGCCTCGGTTATCCGCAAGAAGAGATCAGAACCGATCAGGATCTTTATTTCGCACCTTCCCGATGGATACTGAATGTGGTCTCTAAATTGCCTGACAAGGTGGATCGTTGCCTCTATGTGGGACACAACCCAGGTGTGACAGAATTGATCAACGACCTGGGCGTGCGCCTTGATAACCTGCCCACAGCATCGGCGGCATGCTTCGAATTTCATATTGACTCCTGGAGAGAGATCTTTGTCGGAAGAGCCGTCTTTCTCTGGTTAAAGCAGGCGAGAGAACTCTGATCAGTAATTGCTGAACAATAACCAGGCTATCAATAAGGTCAGTACGATATTAAATCCCTGCGCGGTGAGGAATGACCAGATATATTTGGCGTTTTCTTTCCTGAAGATATAACGGAAATCGGTCTCTAATCCGATACAAACGAATGCCAAAGAGAAAAGTAACCCGCGCGCGCCTTTATTTGCCACCCGCGACAACTCTTTCCCCGTTTCGGCGTCGAAGGCAAAGCTGAAGATCAATGAGGCGATCAGGAAACCGAGGACAAATTTTGGAAATCTTTCCCAGAGCACACTGCCCGAGGGACGGATATCACTATTGGTGCCTTTATAAGACCAATAGATGGAAATGGCAAATGCGGCGACACCCAATAACACATTCTGTGCCGATTTGATGATCACACTGTATTGTTCGGCCGTCTCACCGATAAATTTTCCGGAAGCAACCACAGCAGCTGTCGTATCGATGGTACCACCCAACCAGGCACCGGCAATCTCCTCACTCAATCCCATCCATTTTGCGAGATAGGGTAGCAGGTACATCATCGGTATAGCGACAATAAGTACCAATGATATCACAAATGAAAGTTTCTTGGGATCACCTTTAATGGCGCCACTCGTGGCGATAGCCGCGGAAACGCCGCAGATGGATACGGCACTCGATAACAACATCGACATCTCCTTGTCTATCCTGAATGCCTTGGTAGATATCCAAAAACTGAAATACCAGACGGAAAGCACCACGATAATACCCTGTAACATCCCTAACGCACCGGCTCGCATGATCTCATTGAAAAGGATGGAACTACCCAGTATTACCAATCCCGCCTTGATGAAATATTCACTCTTGACTGCCGGAGCCAACCATTTCGGCAAACCAACCGTGTTACGGATAAGCAACCCGATGAGTACTGCAAAAAAGACCGATTCCAAACCAATCGTCTTGATCGGGCTGAGAGCGGCAATGTATTCTGCTAACCAGGCGAGAGCATAGACAAGCACGAACGAAAGTATAAACTCTCCCTTGTCTTTGTTGCCCATAAACAAATAACCCAGATAAGCTAATCCGGCTATCACTAGCGACATATAGAGATGACTCTTCATCACAGTCGGTAAAAAAATTACCAACATAAGGATAACCCCACCGATAAGTGTGGAGACCCAATCTTCACTTTTTAATTTTTTTAGCATGATCAAATGGAATAGTTATGCTTATAATATTTTTCTGAATTTCTTATGTAACAACTGATTTATCGACAAAATTATAAATAATTTATATATAATAAAGACAAATGGCTGTTTTCTTTTTTTCCGCTCTATGGCTTAATCACCTTAAAGCCTCTATTGGTCGATAAAATAGAAGAGTTTATCTATTTCTTTTGTCGAAATCTGACGACTATGCTATTTTTGTTGCGAATTCAACGATTGAATCAATAAAAAATAATAGAGGATATCAATTCTCTTTTCTATTAAGTGTTTTAACTATAACGATAGAGTGAGTTTTTGAAACGATTTTTATGATGAAAAAGATTTGTTTTTTGGTGATAGCTGTTTTGCTTCCTGTGTTCTCAGTAATGCCGCAGGCACAGATAAACAGCGCTATCTTAGGGAAATTGATAGAGAAAGAATCAAAAGAGCCTGTCTCGATGGCCAATATACGTGTACTCCAACAATCAGACAGTAGTTTTGTCTCCGGTAGAGCCTCCGACGATAAAGGAGAATTCAGCATACCGGTAAGAAACGGATCGTATATTGTACACATATCTTATATTGGATATAACGATATATTTAAGAATGTGCAGGTAACTTCTTCTCAACCACGTCTGCAGTTAGGTAATATAGTGATGGAAAACGACAATATCCTGCTCTCCGAAGCTATCGTCACCGCTAAAGCAGCTGAAATCGTGGTGAAAGGCGATACTTTGGAATATAATGCCGATTCTTATAAGATAACCGAAAGCGCTGTCGTGGAGGATTTGTTGAAGAAGATGCCCGGGGTGGAGATCGATAGCGAAGGGAAAATCACCGTGAATGGGAAAGAGATCAACAAAATATTGGTCGACGGTGAAGAGTTTTTCAGCGACGATCCCAAGGTAGCCTCCAAAAACCTTCCTGCCAAAATGGTGGAAAAGCTGCAGGTGCTTGAAAGAAGGAGTGAAATGGCGCAAATGACAGGGTTTGATGACGGTGAAGAGGAGAATGTGATCAATCTGCTGGTGCGCCCCGGCATGAAAGAGGGATTGTTTGGGAATGCTTTCGCTGGATACGGCAGTAAAGATCGGTATGAAGCCAATGGCATGCTTAACTATATGAAAGACAAAGACCAATATACCTTCCTGGGAGGTATCAACAATACCAATAATGCGGGATTTTCCGACTTGGCGGGTGCTATGTTCGGCGATATGGGAGGTCGCGGTGGCCGGGGACGTATGTTTGGCGGAAGAGATGGTATATCCACCTCTTTGAATATGGGTGGAAATTTCAGTACACAGCTCTCATCAAAATTCAAGATCGGAGGAAATGTGCGTTATGGATCCACTGATACCGATGTACAGTCGGAAGTCTTTACCCAAAATATCCTGAGCGCTGGAAACACCCTTGAGAATGAAACTAACCGATCGAACAACAGAAGTCAAAATTTCAATATGGACCTCCGGATGGAATGGAATCCGGATGATGCCACAACCATTATTTTCCGGCCTAACCTCTCATTTTATAACAATGACCGCAATGAGACCGGCAACTTTCACACACGCAATGAACTGTCGGGAGATACCATCAATCATGGTGATTCAAAATATTTTTCTGAAGGCAACGGAATCAATTATGGTGGAAATATTGATATAAGCCGTAAGCTGGGAAAAGAAGGACGGGTGTTGAGCGCCCAATTACGCGCCAACAGAGGGGAATCGGAAAATTCGGGGACCAGTCTCTCCGGTACTTTTTATAACGGAACACGCCCTGATGACCTTATCGACCAGCGTTTTACAAATACGAGCGATAACACTTCCTGGCGGGCATACCTCTCTTATGTGGAACCGATAGGCAGAAATAACTTTTTGCAGTTAGCTTACGAGTATAACCAGAATGTATCGGAATCGGACAAGGACACACGTACTCAAGATGAGTCAGGAGAATACACGGTGTTGGACACGCTCTATAGCAAACGGCTTGAAAATAACTTCATGAATCAGAAGATAGAGCTGAATCTCAGGGCGGTGCGGGAAGATTACGACTATATGTTCGGCGTTTCAATGGAGCCTTCCGGATCGCAAAGCAAAACCTATAGAGGAGATAATTTAGAAGATAACACCAAACAGAACGTGCTTAACTTCGCTCCCATGGCGCAGCTCAACTATCGCTGGAGCCGTACACACAATCTTCGTCTACGTTATTGGGGGAATACCGACCAACCTTCGGTAACACAACTCTCACCGGTGATTGACGTTTCCGACCCGCTGAATATACGCTATGGGAATCCCGACCTGAAGCCCTCTTTTCAACATCGGTTCAATTTGCGCTATCAACGGTCGAATCCCGAAAAGGCCAGCTCTATGACGGCTTTCCTGAATGGAAGTTATATGACGAATGATATTGTGACAGCTACTATCACCGATGTGACCACGGGGCGTAAAGAGGCCACCTACCAAAATGTTTCGGGTAACTGGAATACCGACGGACGTTTGATGTTTAACGTGCCGTTGAAAAATATCAAGTTTTCCATTTTTTCGATGTCATTTGCAAGGTATAACCAAGGGTACGGATACTCCAAATCGATTAATGGAGAAGGGGAGTCAAAGGATTTCACCGATGAGGACAAAAATACGAATAGACAGATTTCATTGATGGAAACGCTCGGTTTGAACTACCGTTCAGACCTGTTCGACTTCTCCCTCCGAGGGAATGTTAATTTCAACAATGTGACCAACAGCCTTGAAGGTCAAGTGGACCAACAATATTTCAATTATGGTGGGAGTGCTACTACCGCAATCTATCTACCGTGGGATTTGACATTGGAAAGTGATATCAATTACTCAACCAACTCGGGGTATGCCGACGGATTTGAACAAAACGAATGGCTGTGGAATGCTTCCTTACAGAAGTCATTGTTTAAACAAAAGAATGGTACTATCCGTTTTAAGATATATGATATCTTGCAACAACGCAGCAATATCAGTAGAAGTGTCACATCCAACTATATACGGGATACAACGACCAATACGCTTACGAGCTATTTTATGGTGCATTTCGTATACCGGTTCAATATCTTTAAAGGCGGCACCACGCGTGAAGATATGGAACCCCAAAGAGGCGGATGGGGCGGTCCCGGTAGAGGAGGTCCCGGTGGTGGACCGGGTAGAGGACCCGGAGATTCATTTTAATGCAATAGGCGGCATAATTTAATCTAATCAACGAGGGATATGGATCAACTGTTAAAATCGAAACAGAAAGGAAAACGGAATAATGTGCTGATGCATATTCTATTGTGGGGGGTGGTTTTTATCCTTCCCTCCTTTTTCATGGATTCTGAGCGCATCTTTAACTGGCAGTCGTTTATGCGGTCACTCCCGGAGATGTTAGGATTTATGCTGGTGTTTTACCTCAATTATTTTTTGTTGATTGATAAACTCTTGTATAAGAGCAGGGGCAAAGAGTTTATCTTGTACAACCTGCTGCTTATCGTGATGACAGCATTCTTGATGCATTACGGACGGGGCTTGATCGAAACACTTATACCGGAGTTGAGGCCAAGAAGACGTTTTATGAAGCGGGACGGCAATAATATACACCTCCTGTTTTTAGTCCGTAACTCCACATCGCTGTTTTTAATGGCGGGATTGAGTGTGGCGTTGAAAATGACCGTACGCTGGTTTGAAGTGGATAATGAACGTAAAGAGTTGGCTAAAGCGAAATCGGAAGCGGAATTGCAAAATCTGAAAAACCAGATCAATCCTCATTTCCTGCTGAATACACTGAACAATATCTATGCACTGATAGAGTTTGATCCCCCAAGGGCGCAGCAAGCGGTGGTGGACCTGAGTAAAATGTTGCGACACCTGCTTTATGAAAATAACCAGACTTTTGTTCCTCTTCATCAGGAAGCCACGTTTATGCACAATTATATCGAATTGATGCGGATACGTTTGCCGGATAATGTGAAACTGACGACCAACTTCTCCTATTCCAAATCGGAAAATACGCTTATTTCTCCATTAATTTTTATATCTTTGATTGAAAATGCGTTCAAACACGGTATTAGTGGGGAAAAGCCTTCCTCTATCGATATCTCTCTTATAGAACATCCCGGAGGAAAAGTGGAATTTATCTCCAAAAACAGTTATTTCCCAAAATCGAGATCCGATAAAAGTGGAAGCGGAATCGGCCTCGAACTGGTGAAAAAGAAACTGGAATTGCTTTATCCCGACAGTTATCAATGGGAGACCACTATTGAAGATAATCTCTATACAACCGTGCTTTTAATCGATACAAAAAAACAATAGGATGACACTCAATTGCTGGATCGTGGATGATGAGCCGTTGGCACTATCGCTTCTGGAATCGTATGTACAGAAAACTCCTTTCCTGAAGCTGACCGGAAAATATAGCAATGCATTGTCGGCCATGAAACATTTGGCGGACGAGAAGGTGAATCTTATCTTCCTCGATATCCAGATGCCTGAGGTGAACGGGATGGAGTTTGCGCGCCTTATCAGTGACCATACCAAGATCATCTTTACTACCGCTTTTAGTGAGTATGCCTTGGAAGGATATAAGGTAAGCGCCCTTGATTATCTTCTAAAACCTTTTTCGTTTGCCGATTTCCTTACCGCTGCGAAGAAAGCGTTGAACTGGTTCGAGATGATCGATAAGAAACCGGTTGCCGAAACAGTACGAGAAAATTCGGGAATTTTTGTGAAATCCGATTATAAGCTGTTGCATCTGTTGTTTGATGATATTCTCTATATCGAAGGATTGAAAGATTATGTGAAAATATATACAGAGAGCCAGTCAAAGCCTATTCTGTCGCTGATCAGCCTTAAATCATTAGAAGAAGATCTGCCCTCAGACCGGTTTATGCGCATCCATCGCTCCTACATTATCCAAAAAAATAAAATTTCAAGTATCAATAAAAGACGTATTATCATCGGTGAAAAACAGATCCCAATGGGAGACACCTATCGCAAACAGTTTATGTCCCTGATAGAAAAACAGAGTGATAGAATAGTTGAGAAATAAAAAGGGAGCAAACCAACAAAGTGATTTACCCCCCCCCTTTTTATCCTTAATGCTGATCCAAATTCAATTAATACCTCATATATAAATATTTAAATACCCTTTTCAGCATCATGATGTTTTCTATAGACTACTTATGAAAGGTATGCGGTAAGCATCCAAACAGTTTTTTCCTGCTCCGAAATATAGTCGCTCATCAATGCCACAGTACCTTCATCGTTAGCTTCCGAAGCATTTTCTAATACTTCACGTTCTAATGCGATCAATACTTTCAATGCGTCGAGGATCTCTTTCACGATTTCCTTCGTCTTGGTCACCACTCCGGTTTCCTTGATAGCCGACACTTTCAGGTATTCGCTGAAGTTGTGCGCGGGAGTACCGCTCAGCATCAGGATGCGTTCAGCTACTTCATCTACCTTTTCGGCGGTGTCATCGTAATACTCTTCGTATTTTGCGTGCGCGCCAAAAAACTCCACACCGGTCACGTTCCAGTGGTATCCACGGAGGTTGGTGTAATACACTTGTAGACTGGCCAATAGTTTCTGCAGGCCGTCTACTGTTTTTTCTGTACTTTTAGGATCCAATCCTAAATAATCTAATGTTTTCATAATTTCTTTATTTTAATTATGTTGTCTGTAAAACTGATACAAATTTACAAAATAGTCTGCTATTCGCCAAATCCCCGGATGCGATCGTCGAATGCCGTCAAAGCTGCCTTGGCTCCTTCACCCATAGAGACGATGATCTGTTTGTAAGGGACAGTAGTTACGTCTCCCGCTGCGTAGACACCCGGAACATTTGTCCGTGCTCGTTCGTCGATCTCGATCTCTCCGGACTTGTTGGTCTTGACCAGGTCTTTGAAGACCGTACTGTTGGGAGCCAATCCAATTTGCACGAAAATACCGTCGAGATCCACAACTCGCTCTTCTTCCGTTTTGCGGTTTTTTACCTTTATGCCGATTACTTTTTCCCCGTTATTGATCACTTCGGTGGTTTGTGAGCCGAGGAAGACATTCACATTTGGCATACTCTTCACCTTTTGTTGTAGTACCTTGTCGGCTTTTAACTCATCCAGAAATTCAAAAACAGTCACCTGGGAACAGATTCCCGCCAGATCGATGGCCGCTTCAATGCCGGAGTTGCCTCCACCCACCACAGCGACTCGTTTTCCCTTATAGAAGGGACCGTCGCAATGGGGACAGAAAGCTACGCCTCTTCCGATGAATTCCGCTTCCCCGGGCAGGTTTAACCTACGCCATCCGGCACCGGTGGCGATGATCAGGGCAGGCGCCTTGAATAACTCTCCGGTCTGTGCGGCAACCACCTTCAATTTATTTTCTACCGTTACCCTCTCTATTGAACGGTTTTCAAAAATATCGATTGGATAATCGCTCATATGGCTTCTGAGATCATCTGCCAACTTAGGGCCGGTGGTTTTGGGCACCGAGATAAGATTCTCTATTCCTCCTGTCTCATTCACCTGTCCTCCCACACGTTCTGCAATCACGGCTACTTTCAACCCCTTACGGGCGCTGTAAACCGCGGAAGAGGTGCCGGCAGGACCACCGCCTATCACGATCACGTCATATTCATGGATCGTCTGCTCATCGGTTTCAGGACTCTCCACTCCATAGTGTGCTTCCAATTTCGATAATAATTCTCCGAAACTGCCTCGCCCGACATGCAACAGCTCACCATCGGCAAAAACGGCAGGTACACCTTGTAAATCCAACGCGTCGGCTTCATCCTTGTAGATGGCACCATCCACCGCTTCGTGGGAGATGCGTGGACTCAGGATCGCCATGGCGTTCAACGCCTGCACCACATCCGGACAATTGGTACAGGTGAGCGACATATAGGTGGTTAGACGGATCTCTCCTTTCAGCGATTTCAGTTTCTTGGCGACAAATTCATCGGGGAGATTTTTACCTTTTCCGTCGGCATTCAAAACGGCCAACAAGAGCGAGGTGAATTCATGCCCGTTGGGTATGGCACGGAATCTGACACCCGTCTTCTCTCCGTTCTTCAGGATATCGAACGAAAGGGCTTCACCTGGGTTATCTTTTACAGATAAGCGATTCGAGGTCGACGCTACATCGTTGAGTAGCTCGAGTAGCTGTCCACGACTCGGATGATTTTCGCTGACTGATATGTCGAAAGTATAGTCATTCTTCAGTTCAGCGAAGATGCCTTTTAGTTGTGCAATTAATGATGCGTCTAACATAACATACGTATAAAAAGAGGGGTAACCTGTAGTTGTCAATCACCACAAGTTACCCTTCAGTAATGACTATAATTTAAATCTTTCCAACCAAGTCGATGCTGGGTTTCAAGGTCTCTTCACCTTCCTGCCATTTGGCGGGACATACCTCGCCATCGTGGGTAGCTACGAACTGGGCTGCTTTCACTTTGCGTACTAACTCTTCGGCATTACGTCCGATACCGTTGTCATGAATTTCGGCGATCTTGATCTTTCCATCCGGATCCACAACGAAAGTACCTCTGTAGGCAACCCCTTCCTCTTCCACCATCACGCCGAATGCGCGGGTGAGAAGACCTGTCGGATCGGCCAACATGGGATATTTGATTTTCCGGATGCTTTCCGATGCATCATGCCATGCTTTGTGGGTGAAGTGCTTGTCGGTACTTACCGAATAAACTTCCACACCCATCTTCTGAAACTCTTCATATTTTTCAGCCACATCCACCAATTCTGTTGGACATACGAATGTGAAATCGGCAGGATAAAAGAAAAAAATAGCCCATTTACCCAATACGTCGTTATGAGATATTGTCTTGAATTCGCCTTCGTGATAGGCTTCTACTTTAAATTCTATCAGTTGAGAGTTGATAATTGAAGTCATAATTTTTTGGTTCTAATTTTTTATAGTAATACGAATTCCTTCTTACCTTATTCGCAGTGCAAAGGTAAGAAAAAGATTTTATTTATTGAAATTTATTTTAGATTGATTGTGTCTATATGTTCGATTTCGAAAAATTAGTTTTCTATTTTCCGTATATCCATATTATACAAGGTAAATGCTTGTATGTCCGCATTCTCCTCAATGGTTTTGGAGAGCGGTTTTCCGGCTCCGTGTCCGGCATTCACCTCAATCCGGATAAGGACAGGATTTCTGCCGGCCTGTTTTTCCTGCAGCTCGGAAGCAAACTTAAAGCTGTGCGCCGGTACAACCCGGTCGTCGTGATCAGCTGTGGTGATCAACGTGGCAGGGTATTCCACCCCTTCTCCCACGTTATGCACGGGAGAGTATCCCCTTAGGTAGTTGAACATCTCCTCGCTTTGCTCGGCGGTTCCATAGTCATAACCCCAGCCGGCACCTGCAGTGAAGGTGTGGTAACGCAACATGTCCAACACACCCACGGCGGGAAGCGCCACTTTGAACAGATCGGGGCGTTGCGTCATGCAGGCACCTACCAGAAGACCACCGTTAGATCCTCCCCTGATGGCCAAAAAATCGGGAGAAGTATATCCCTCTTCAATCAGGAACTCGCCGGCGGCAATAAAATCATCAAATACATTCTGCTTTTGCAGCTGTGTGCCCGCCACGTGCCACTCTTTACCATATTCTCCGCCACCACGTATATTGGCTACCGCATACACCCCGCCGTGTAGCATCCAGACTGCGTTGGCAACCGAGAATCCCGGTGTCATGCTTGCGTTGAATCCACCGTAACCATACAGAATGGTCGGATTCTTTCCGTCGCGTTTGGTTCCTTTTTTATAGGAGATAATCATCGGTACTTTTGTGCCATCTTTAGATCTGTAGAATAGCTGCTCCGATTCAAAATCATCTGAATTGAATTTTGCTTTCGACTTTTCATATACCTCTGTTTTTCCCTCTTCCGGTTCGTAGGCATAGATCGTTCCCGGTGTGATATAATTGGTAAAACTATAATAGAGCGTCACATCTTTTCGCTTCCCTCCAAATCCGCCGGCAGTGCCGATACCCGGAAGTTCCACTTCACGCACTAAATTCCCGTGGTAATCATATTGTTTCACCTGCGAGATGGCATCCTTCATATAGTGGGCGAAGAAATATCCCGAACCGGTAGTGGGAGAGAGTACGTTTTCTGTTTCAGGGATGAAATCGATCCATGGGG
>JBAYRG010000059.1:0-12318 GCA_041676805.1 Proteiniphilum sp. | reverse complement strand
CAGAATTAGGGATAATAAAAGGATTACGGTCGTTATACACTGTTTCAGGACCACTTCCTACCCAATGCATATAATCTTTGGTATAACTAAAGATATGACCACCGGAACGGAAATCGAATGTTGCGGAAAGAGACAGACCCTTATACTTAAATACGTTAGTCAAACCCATCCTAAATTTCTCATTAATATCTTTCCCCAAATATTCCTCTTCGGGTGTAGGTTGAGGATTTCCATTTCCATCCACTACTGTATGTTCAACTCCATCAATGTTCACTTTCAGTGCTTTTTGAGACTTATACTGTCCAATGGGTTGACCTTCCACTGCATAAATTCCAATTCCGCCAAATCCGCCAAGAAAGACTTCCGGAGTGTCCAAACTTTTCACCATGTTATTATTCTTTGTGAAATTCCAGGAGAGATCCCATTGGAAATCATTAGTCCTTATTGGAACAAAATTCAACATTAATTCCACACCATTGTTCCTAACATTGCCCAAATTGGCAACTTGGGAAGTATATCCGGTTGTCGGATCGATGGGAAGCGTAGCTATCAACCCTTTTGTCATCTTATTATAATAAGAGAATTCCACACCTATGCGGTGATCGAAAAACGCCAAATCAGTACCAATTTCAAATTCATCTGTTAACTCGGGCTCTAAATTTATATTCCCTGCGGTATTTGATACCGTATAAGCATTAACTCCACCCAGTGGAAATTTTATATTATCTACATTAGGATAACCGGGTGTGGTAATTTCCGAAGAAAGAAGCCTGTCGTAAACAGCATATAGACTGGCATCCTTACCTGTACGACCGTAGGAAAGGCGGAGTTTTGCAAAATCCAATATTCCTGTATCAATATCTTTTGAATGAAGAAAATCCGTCGCGATGAAACTTAACATTGCACCGGGGTAAAAATAGGAATTATTGTCCTTGGACAGCGTGGAAGAATGGTCGTTCCTTGCCGTCAATGTCAAGTATAAATAATCACGGAATCCTAAATCGGCATTCAAGTATACACCCCATAACCGGTACTTATTAGAAGACTGTGAGGCAGTGGAAGGGCTCAATGAATTTGTAAAATCATAAAATCCAGGTATATCTATAGAACTGATTGAACCTCCAATAGCATTGTAAGATTGCTCATTAGTATTTGCGCCTACAAGTGTATTTAAAGAAAAATCACCAAACCGCTCATTATAATTAAGGAGCAAATCATGATTTACCTGTACTCGTTCTCTTCTTACCTGATCATACGACCCCGGACTTTCATTGGAAGACCCTGAATTTGGAGAACCTGGAGTAAATATAATCGCATCATAATGTGTGTCGGCAATAGAAGATTCATAATCTCCACCAAAACGATAAGTCAATTTCAGATTATTCAGAATGTCATAATCGAATTGGAGTTTCCCAAAAAACTTGTATTTACTCTGAACGGCTTCTTTGATGTCCAACATGTGATAAGGGTTCATCCCATAAGGAGTAAAATAGTTATCTACATTATTGAATTTATTTTTGAGGTCTTTCAAATCCACGATAGATATATCTGTCGCAATCTCATTCAGTGAACGATAAATAGAATTATCCTGTCCGGTGGGAGATACTTTGTTTTTTTCATGGCTGAAATTGACCGAAGTACTTATTAAAAGTTTGTTTGCTTTATGAGAACCATTGGTCGCAATTGTATAACGATTATAAGAATCATTATCGGTTGGAATAGGACCATCAATCCTGTTTTGCGATATAGAGGTATGGAATCGGGTCAAGTCCGTACCACCTGTAAAGGATATCGCATTATTAAAGCCAACTCCTAAATCGTAAAAATCCCGAATTCGATTTTTTAGATAAACGTACGGTTTAAGTTGTTGGCTATTATCCACAATATTACCCCATACTCTGTCTTTTCCATCAAATTTGGTTCCCCAGTTACCATTTTCATCCAATGCCCGATCTCCACTCCAACCCTGTCCAAACATCTCTTGTTCTGAGGGAAGACGACCAACTTGTTGCATGGTAATTCCTCCATCGTAGGCTATATTTAATTTTCCATTGGTATTTTTACCCGATTTGGTGGTAACCATAATTACCCCTTGAGCAGCACGTGAACCATACAAAGCAGATGCTGCAGATCCTTTCAAGATAGTAATATTTTCAATATCATTCGGGTTTAATGCATTGATACCTGAGCCAAAGTCGGCCTGAGAATTCAAATCGCTCCCTGAACGGTTCTGAGCGTTTGTAATGGGAACTCCATCTACTACATACAAAGGTTGGTTATTACCAAACGAACTATATCCACGGATGGAAACATTTTGTGTACCTCCCGGGTTTGGTGCGGACGACACTTCCATACCAGCGACCTTTCCCTGTAAAGCCATCATTGGATTGACCGTCTGGGCATTTGATATTTCATCACCTGAAATAGAACTAACACCATAACCCAATGTTTTCTTCTCACGAGTTAATCCCAACGCAGTGACAACCACCTCTTCAAGAATTTCGCTATCATCCTTCAGCACGACTCGTACGCTCGCGCTTACCGGCACTTCCTGTGTTTGCATTCCCACATAGGAAATAACCAATGTGCCCCCTGCGGGAGCAGTGAGGTTAAAGTTACCATTAATATCGGTAACAGTACCCTGCGACGTTCCTTTGACTTGGATGGTAGCCCCAATCACCGGTTCGCCCGTTTCATCCACCACGGTACCTCGTACCTGGGTCTGAGCCACAGCAAGCCCTATCCCAATAAAGAACAGGGCTAAAAACATTGTTAGCTTTCTTTTCATAAACTCTACTTTTTAATTAAACACTATTATAATATCATATTTCCTATTCCATACTAATTATTAGAAGGATTTTAACTAATAATAAAAGATTAATTATCAGAACAATTAACATACAAACACCTTATCTCCAATAGAGACTCTACAAGCTCTATCTTCTTAAATACTTTACTCTCTACATTAATTTAACATTTTTGTGGTTATCTATATGCTTCACAAATATAAATCATTTATTTTAATTAGGTGGTTTTTTGTACTTTTTTTTTAAAAAAAATGTCATACTGAAATTCTCAGGTCTATTTTCAATGCATTTCATTAAAATCCCATAGGAACTTATCAGCAAAAATGACTGGGGAATTTAACAAATTCCAATAACACAACCTTACAATCTATAATTGTGCAAATATACAGCCTCAAAAGACATTCTGCAAGTAAAAACCGAGAAAATCTTTATTTTTTATTGGATATCGAGTAATTCAATATAAAAAAGATAAAACCGATCGATCTTCAAGAAAGAGAATAAAACAAAAAAGAGTGACCCTATGGCCACTCTCCTATTTTATCATATTCTGAAAGTTATTGATCACTCTATCCCCAGTAATTCCACATCAAAAATAAGATTGGAAAAGGGCTTGATGGTGCCGCGGTCCTGCGCTCCGTAAGCCAGGTCATAAGGGACATACAATCTCCATTTCGATCCTACGGGCATCAGTTTCAACGCTTCCGTCCAACCGGCAATCACCTGGGTCACACCAAATGTAGCAGGCTCACCCCTGTTCACACTACTGTCGAACACAGTACCATCGATCAACGTGCCATGATAATGTACCTTTACACGATCGGTATCGGTGGGAGTCGCCCCATTACCTTCCTTGAGAATTTCATATTGCAGGCCGCTGGCGAGTGTAACCACTCCTTCTTTCTTGGCATTCTCAGCCATATATGCGTCGCCTTCAGCAATAGCGTCGGTATATTGCTCCTTCAGCGTCTCTTCCTGACGGGCTTGTTGCGCCTCTTGAGCTTTCTCAATTTCTTTCTGCACCAACGCATTGGCATCCATCGTACTAATAGCCAACTGTTGATTTTTCAAAACAGAAATCAGTCCGGCCATAATCTGATCGCTATTCACCTTCTGAGAAGATTCTTCCCCATAAAGCATAGTGTTGAGCTGAGGCAACATCTGCTGAGAGAACTGCACCCCAACACTTAATCCCTGAGCATAAGGTGATTTTTCCTTAAAATTCATAGACTCCTTTAACCCTTTGATAAATTCATTGAGACGGGGGGCGTTGATCTTGTTCAACGAGTCGATCTTAGTTGCCATCTCCTTTTGCAAGGCTTCTTTCTGAGTGGAATCGGCAGCGGCGATCCTTGTCTGATAATCATACTCGATATTAGAAGCATTTTGCAATACTCCACTCTGTTCGAGGAATTGCACTAATCCCTGCTCAGCCATACTCACACCATAAGCGTAAGAGAGACTGTCCACTGAATTTCCCAGGGAAGTCTTTGGTGTTGAAGCTCCTCCACAGGAGACCAGCAACACTGCAAGCATAGTCACGGCACAAAATGTGCCCAAAATTGTTTTCTTCATTTTCTTCTAAATATTAATAATATGTTATATTGATTTTTATATAGAGACAAGATTGATATTACTCTATCCCTAATAACTCCACATCGAAGATAAGGGTAGAGTTAGGCTCGATAGAATTTCCAGCACCTTGCGTACCGTAAGCAAGCTCGGAGGGAACATATAATCTCCATTTGGATCCTACCGACATCAGCTGAAGCGCTTCTACCCATCCTTTGATCACCTGATTCACACCGAATGTGGCGGGTTGGCCTCTTTGCAGAGAACTGTCAAAGACCTGACCGTTCAACAATGTACCGTGGTAGTGGCATTTTACCTTGTCGGTAGCTTTCGGCTTCGCCCCATTCCCTTCCTGAAGCACCTCATACTGCAATCCGCTGGGAAGTGTGATCACACCCTCCTTCTTGCCGTTTTCTTCCAGAAATGCCTCACCTACCTTCAGATTATTCTCCAACATTTCGTCCTGCATCTTACTGAAAAAACTCTGAATAACCTGATTTGCTTCTTGAGAACTCATGGAGGGAGTAGCATTATTCATAATCTCTGTGAAGGCTTTTATAAATGATTCCACATCGATCTGCTTCAACCCTGAATTCATCAAATTTGAAGCCATACTCATCCCTAACGCGTAACTTAGTTTGTCCATCTAACTTTTCCTTTTTGATTTAAACTCACAAAAGTACGATTTTAATATGAAATAATGCTGGTTTTAAGGAGAAAAAAACTATATTGCAACCAAAAAGAAAATCATATGCAAAAGAAATTGGTTGTACTTACAGGAGCAGGGATGAGTGCCGAGAGTGGAATTGCCACATTCCGTGACTCAGGAGGGTTATGGGAGCAATATCCGGTGGAACAAGTGGCCACACCCGAAGGATTTGGAGCAAACCCGAAGCTGGTATTGGAGTTCTATAACCTTCGTCGGCGAGAGTTGATGAATGTCAAGCCCAATGCGGGGCATTATGGACTGGCAGAGATGGAAAAGAATTTCGACGTGCAGATCATCACCCAGAATATCGATAACCTGCATGAACAAGCCGGCAGCACAAAGGTACTCCACCTGCATGGCGAACTGATGAAAGCGCGTTCCACAGGGGATGATTCACTGATCTACGATATAGACCCCGATCATATCGATATGCATCTGGGAGACACCTGCGAGAAAGGATTCCAATTGCGTCCCCATATCGTCTGGTTTGGCGAAGCTGTTCCCATGATCCACGAAGCAGAAAAGATTTGTACCCAGGCTGATATCTTCGTTATCATCGGCACCTCAATGAATGTATATCCCGCCGCCGGATTATTGAGTGACGTGCGAAAAAACGTTCCTGTATATTTAATTGACCCGAAAGATGTGCCTACAAACCGTTACGACATTCATCATATTCAAAAAGGTGCTTCGGAAGGGGTTAAGGAGTTGAGACTGCTACTTTAAAGAACTCAGCAAACTGCTACCAGATAGAAACAAATCAATTTTATTTTTTAATAATCCTGCTTTTTTTGTAATTTCGTTCTCCAGATTCAAGATTTGAGATTCAAGATTTGAGATTTGAGACTATACAAATGAAAAGTGAATAATGAAAAAAGATAGCAAGACCCAGAACCATGGTTCAAGACTTGGAACTCAATCTTATTCAATCTTATTGACACATTGATAATTATAAAAGAGATTCGTGGGAAAAAAGATAGCAGAGACACCGATGATGAAGCAATACGTCGAGATAAAGAGAAAACATCCCGACGCCATATTGCTGTTTCGTGTAGGTGATTTTTATGAGACATTTTCGGATGACGCCATCGTGGCTGCAGAGATACTAGGGATTACACTTACGCGAAGGGCAAACGGTACGGCGCAATTTGTGGAACTGGCCGGATTTCCACATCATGCCTTAGACACTTACCTGCCGAAATTAGTGCGTGCCGGCAAACGTGTGGCTATCTGCGACCAGTTAGAAGACCCAAAGATGACCAAGAAATTAGTAAAACGGGGAATTACAGAGCTGGTCACACCGGGAGTTTCAATCAATGACAACATACTTAACCACAAAGAGAATAATTTCCTCTGTTCCATACATATGGAGAAGGGAAACCGGTTCGGAATCGCTTTCCTCGATATCTCTACCGGCGAATTTCTCACAACTGAAGGCGGAACCGATGACATCGACAAGCTTCTCTCCAACTTCGCTCCCAAAGAAATACTTCTTGAACGGGGCAATAAAAAGAAATTTGAAGAGGCCTTTGGCTCCCAATGGTTCTTTTTTGAACTTGACGACTGGATCTTTACAGAAAACAGCGCCCTCGACAGGCTGCTTTCCCATTTCCAGATAAAAAATCTGAAAGGATTCGGCATAGAGCAACTCACAGGAGGAATTGTCGCTTCAGGTGCCATACTCCACTATCTGGATACCACACAACACAAACATATAGGACATATAACCTCATTACTGCCCATTGAGGAGGAACGGTTTGTGCGACTCGACCGGTTCACTATCCGAAACTTGGAGTTGGTCAACCCCCTTAATGAAGGAGGCAAAAGCCTGCTCCACATACTCGATAAAACCATCTCTCCCATGGGTTCACGACTGCTGCGCCGATGGACGGTTTTTCCACTGAAGGAGGCTAAACCCATCGAGGCCCGATTGGATGTGGTGGAGCATTTTTTCCGGAAGCCCGAACTCAAGATATTACTTGAACAACAACTCTCCCTTATAGGCGATTTGGAACGGATCATTTCCAAGGCCGCCACAGGCAGGATTACCCCCCGGGAAGTGGCACAACTCAGGGTGGCACTTACCGCCATCGAGCCGATCAGGGAAGCTTTTCTCCCATCCGACAATCAAAGCATTGCCGAAATGGGAGAGAAACTTGACCCTTGTCTTACGATCAGGGACCGTATCGAGAGAGAGATCGTACCCGATCCGCCGGCATTACAAAACAAAGGCGGATATATCAGGAAAGGGGTGGACAAGGAACTGGACGAGTTGCGACAGATTGCCTACTCCGGTAAAGATTATCTGATGCAAATCCAGCAGCGTGAGAGCGACAGGACAGATATCCCCTCACTTAAAGTGGCTTTTAACAATGTGTTCGGCTATTATATAGAAGTGCGCAATACCCATAAAGACAAAGTTCCGTCAGACTGGATACGCAAACAGACATTAGTAAGTGCCGAACGCTATATCACCGCGGAACTGAAAGAGTATGAAGAGAAGATTTTAGGAGCGGAAGAAAAAATAACTTCGTTGGAGAACCGCATTTACGCCTCATTGGTGGAAAGCTTGCTCGAATATATTCCCGCTGTCCAGACCAATGCCAATATAATAGCCCGCGTTGACTGTCTTCTCTCTTTTGCCAACGTAGCCCGGGAAAACAAATATATCCGTCCGGAGATCAACGACTCCGAAATCATCGATATAAAAAACGGGCGACATCCTGTAATCGAGAAACAACTGCCTGCCGGAGAACCGTTTATTGCAAACGATATTTATCTGGACAACGAAACCCAACAAGTTATCATTATAACTGGCCCCAATATGGCAGGTAAATCGGCACTCCTCCGCCAGGTGGCACTTATCACGCTGATGGCACAGATAGGATGTTTTGTGCCGGCCGACTCCGCAAAAATCGGACTGGTTGATAAGATTTTCACCAGGGTAGGCGCATCGGACAACATCTCGCTTGGAGAATCCACTTTCATGGTAGAGATGAACGAAGCAGCCAATATCCTCAATAACCTGTCGGACCGCAGCCTGATCCTCTTCGACGAGCTGGGGCGCGGCACCAGCACCTACGACGGTATCTCCATCGCCTGGGCAATAGTGGAATATATACACGAGAACCCAAAAGCGCGTGCCAAGACACTCTTTGCCACGCATTATCACGAATTGAACGAGATGGAAAAATCGTTCAAACGTATCAAGAACTACAATGTGGCAGTAAAGGAAATTGACAACAAAGTGATCTTCCTGCGCAAATTGGTGCCAGGAGGAAGTGAGCACAGCTTTGGTATCCACGTGGCAAAAATGGCGGGAATTCCACAAAGTATCACCAAACGGGCAGACGCTATCCTCGCCCAGATGGAATCCTCCAACCGGAAAGAGATGATCAAGAAGCCTATTCAGGATTTCGTGGAAAAACGGGAAGGCTATCAATTGAGTTTCTTCCAATTGGATGACCCAATCCTCAGCCAGGTACGAGACGAGATTATCAACCTCGACGTTAACAACCTGACTCCCATTGAGGCGCTCAATAAACTGAATGAGATTAAGAAAATTGTGAAAGGAAAATAACTCTTTCGTATCGACTACCGGATAAACCATCCCAAGAGATATCTGGAAAAACCACCCCGAGAGAAAATGTATGATGAAAACAATATGAAAGATTATTTGTTATCTCTCTATATAAACCAAAACGCATAAAATGAACAAAGGGATTGATGTGATAATCCGGCAATCCTGACGAGTCGAAATAACTTATTCCAAGTTATTTGGCGAGGAGCGCTGATTTAATCTGCAAAAGGAATCATCTTTGTTCTTTACTCTAAACAGAAATCGTATGAAACTAAAAAAACTACTTTTTGCAACAATTCTAATGACAGCATTTGTGGCTACATTGAGCGCACAACAATACAACAGCTCCCTTGGCGTGAGATTGGGTTATGACAGTGGCGTGACACTGAAGCATTTTCTCTCACCTGCATCGGCAGGTGAGTTCATCCTGGCGGCATCACCCAACTACTTCCAACTGACCGGACTGTATGAATACCATCAACCAATTCCCAATGCATCCGGTTTAGATTGGTATGTGGGTCTTGGCGCCCATCTCGGTGGAATATACAAAGACAGGCATGCACATGATAACACTTTCTTGTTAGGTGCCGATTTGATTGGAGGTATCGAGTATGTCTTTCCTTCGGCTCCCTTTAACGTTTCTCTGGACTGGAAACCCTCTTTTAATTTCAACAATAGTTACAACGACTATTGGTTTAGTGGATTTGCACTTAGCCTGCGCTACACATTCAAATAAAAATTATTTCTCAGAGAGGGAGTTGTCTCCAACAAGGCAACTCTCCCTTTTTCGACAAAATAGATGATAAAACTATATGACTTCAATTACGGCCCGACAACAGAAGAAGGATTATAAAACAGGCTTTTATTATCTATTTCAGTCATTAAGCGTTTATTCTCTATTTTTAATCTCTCATTTTTGGCTGATAATTCTTTGATCTCATTGAGAAGTTTATCCAAAATCGGTTCTGGAATATTATTATCTCCTAGATCATTGAACATTTCACCTCTGCCTAAAATCAGCCACATCGGATTTAAATCCGGACAATTTTCTATTATCTGTAAAAGAACACCCTCCCCCACATCCGAAAGCCTTGTATACATTTTACTTATATAGCCGTTGGAAACACCAATCATCCTCTCAAATTCAGCCGGCCTTACCCCCTTCTCATTTATATATTGATATAATCTTTGTATTATTTTCATAAAAAAAATAGAGAATTGTCCGGAAATATTTGATTAATTAGAAAATTGTCTATAACTTTGCATGGAGTTTCAATTTGAAAACCGCTATAAAGGTATAGAAAAATTTTCACATACGACAAAAATGGAAAATACTATCATAAAAGTTGACTATTCAGTACGAAAAGAGATCATGAAATTGCTCAATGTAACGTATCCTACGATCCGGAAGGCTTTAAATGGTAAAACAGATACGGAGTTATCAAAAAGAATCAGAGAAATAGCGATGGCAAAAGGGGGTATCGAATTAAAAATCGTCGACAAATAAAAATCACTCAATCACTCAATCACTCTATATATTAACAACTTATATTCCGTCTTGTGAAATCCTAAGAAAGTGGCATATTCGCTGTTTAGACCGCGGCAATTAAGAATCATCTAAGTAGTGAAAGATTGTATGAACAGCATTAAATTAAAAAATAGCAGAAAAAATGACGTACGCAAATATTTACTGACGGGTGTGGCATCATGCACATTTACTTTCTCGAACGGGGTAAAAGCCGGTATTACCTCGTCACCCAATAATGAGATCGTACTTATAAAACTAATTCCGTGTTCTTCAAAATTAAAACTCCTAGAATACAGCGTATTAAACAATTATTCTTCTGTGAAAAACATATCTGAACTGGCAAAACTTTCTGGTTATAATTGCATAAAAACTTTCACACGCCATTTCAAGAAATCTTTCGGACAAACTCCTTATCAATGGGTGTTAGATCGGAAAATGGAAGAGATCAACTCATTAGTAATCAATTCAGATGTGAGTATTACAGATATAGCCGCCATGTACGACTTTAAGAGCATATCACATTTGATAGCCCTCTATACAAAACGTTACGGCCTTCCACCCCATAAAAATAGACTATCTAAACTATCCGGCCTATAATTCTCTCTACACAACGCTATTTATATTGTGCGATATATTAGAGTTTATAACGCAATGTCGTTTAGTTAAGCTACAACTTCTTCTTATTCATGTAATAAACTTTCTTTGGTTTATGATTTCTGGGATTAGCCCGGCCCGGTCTTATGATTTCACAAGTTTGCATCATCATCTCGTCAAAAGCTTTTAAAGCGTTCTTGAAATCCTTTTTGATAAAGATACCGACAGCGATGTCATAAAACATGCCCAAAGCCGATGTCCGGTTGATTTTTTTCTCATGCTTGCGTTCATTGTCGGTCTTTTCCTTCAATGATTCAGCCCTGACTTTTTCTTCTATCGGGAAGGAAAGTGCCGCGCACAAGGTCATCATCAGTATCTTCGCGTGGAAGTCCTGTTTGACGGCCTTGGCCGTTTTCCCGGAGAAATCCTCCATGTCCAACCTCTCCTTCAGCAGCTTATATCCTTCCTCTATGCCCCAGCGCAAATGGTAAAGTTCGGCGAACAGTTCGAGGGGGTATTCCGTGGCGTCGACCAGCGAGGTGCACAGGACCTCCTTCTGTCCGTTTTCCAGTTCAACCAGAACCAGCCGGCAACGCACCGGGGGCTCATCCTTGAACAGCGGGCCTCCCTCCTTCCTGCGATCTTTTTTGGGAAGGGAAAACTCGACAGTCATTTCCTTCAGGCCGCTTTCCACAAAACTTCTCACCGGCAACCACCAGTCCTCCTTCATCCGGAAACAGAACTCCACGCCCTTGCTCCTGAGCAGGTAAAAAAAGTATATGGATGGATAGCCCCGGTCGGCGAGCAACAAATCACCCGGTTGTAACTTGTCCATATGTTTCAGGAACATGGATTGCTCGCTCTCGCTCCAAGGCCCAATTTGGGAGTCCAGTGTCAACAGGTTCAACGGGTCGTAAAGCAGCGAGACCAAGGCCATGGACACGGGCGTGGAGCCATTGCGTCCGACCAGGTATTCCCCGAACTCCTCCTTCACGCTCGGATGGTTCGGCAAATGCAGCCGGCTACCGTCCACCGACAATAAACGGTGACCATGCCACTTTTTATAAGGAGCGCCTGAATAAAAACTTGAACAGGCCATCTGGTTGATTTCCTTGAAAGCTTCCGGTTTGAGTTTGCTCCGGGACTGGCTCAGCGCACCCTTGGTGACGGCCCGGATATTGTAATCGGTGGATAGGACGGTCTTAAAAAAGGAGTCCAACTCACGTTGAAGCGATGACTTTATACCTCTTAACAACATTACAATCAGTGATTTGAATGGGAGTTTCCGATCCCTGGTGAATTGTCCCTCTGAGCCGTCTTTGGAACGGCCGACAAATGATTCTTCATCAATTAATCCTGATATGTTTGTTAATAATCCTGTTCTATAATCGCTCGTTTTTGGAGAAGGGAAACCCCCTTTATTTATAGTGCAAATATAACGATTTTCCAGCTAATCCCAAAATGTCAAAGAACCTTTTTTATCACGCTGTTAGCAAGGGGGCGAATCGAATCCCTTAACTAAACGACATTG